>PLKR01000516.1:7397-17178 GCA_003140655.1 Acidobacteriaceae bacterium
AATCTCTCTTGATAGAGAATCTTGAAAGGATGCTCGGCCAAGCTGGGCGTGGCGCCGGTGTGGACGTTACTCAGCAGGCAAATCTCCAGCGGGATTCTTTTATCAAGCACGTACTGGGCAAGGTCGCCCAATTTCACCGCCTTGCCGTCCACAACGGCGATGTCATCGATCAGCCGCGTTCCGTGACCGATCCGGTGTGCCCCGCAATACTGGATCGCCTGCCAAATCGATTCCTTTCCGTAGCCCTCGCCGGCGTGAATCGTGATGTTGAANNCCACGCGCACGAAAATCCACAGCAAGCTCTGCCATTTCAAGCGACTCATGCCTATTGCGCATGGCGCAGATGATCAGCCCGGAGGAAATGCCAAATTCTTTCCGGCCCCGTTCCAGACCCTTCAAGACAGCCGAGACTATTTGTTGGTGAGTCAATTCTCTCTGCGTGTGAAAGACTGGAGCAAAACGGGTTTCAAAGTAAACAACGCCGTCTCTGCTAAGATCCTCGGCCTGTTCATAGGCGACGCGCTCCAGAGCCTCTTCCGTTTGCATGACCGCGATTGTGTGTGAGAAGCCCTCCAGATATTTGGCGAGACTTCCCTGGTTTGCGCCGCGATGAAACCACTGCGCTAATGCCTGCGGATCCGCTGTCGGAAGCCCCGTGTAACCCGCATCCTTCGCCAACTCAATGATAGTTTGCGGCCGCAGCACACCATCCAAATGCTCGTGCAAAAGAACTTTGGGAAGGCTCTGCAATAATTCTCGATCAAGTTTCATGGGACGTTGCTTCCTCTCAGCAGCGGCTGTGTTTAAACCATCAGTGAACCGTTGCACGATAATATACCGCCTGGCGCGGATCAGATTCTCCTTCCATCGCATGTGCGCCTGCCTTGGTGTTGTACAATCCGACCTCAACTTGAGGAAGGATTGTCGCGCATGATGCAAACCGTCCCAGCGTATTCCCAGACAACGGATTATGGTTTGCGTCGGGGGATTCTTTCTCCGATGGAGACGCTGGCACAATCAGTCTCCACCATGGCTCCCACAACTACCCCTGCGGCCACGATCCCGCTGGTTTGCGCTCTTGCTGGCAATGGCACCTGGCTTGCGTATGTACTCGCGACCGCGGCAGTACTGCTGGTCGCACTCTGCATTGGCCGCTATGCTCGCATTTCAGCCTCACCCGGCTCGTTGTACACCTATGCTTCGTTGACCCTGCCTCCCTGGCTGGGCGCGACGGTGGCATGGAGTCTGTTGCTGGCCTATGTGGCGACGGGATCGAGCGTGATCGGCGGCTTCTACCACTATGCGAACTTGCTGCTGCGCGATGCCACCGGCCACGTCTACTCTGCTGTGTTGCTGGCTCTGTTGGTCACCGGCGTTTCGATATGGATTGCCTACCGCGATGTAAAGATCTCCGCGCGGCTGATGCTGTGGATCGAAGCTCTTTCCGTGACCGTGATTCTGGTCATGGTGGTTCTGTTGCTGGTGCGCCATGGTTGGCATTGGGACTGGGATGAACTTCATCTGCGCGGCATGACCGGTAGCGGACTGCGCCTCGGGTTGGTGCTGGCGCTCTTCAGCTTCGTCGGGTTCGAAAGCGCGACCACTCTGGGTTCTGAGGCGCGCGATCCGTTGCAGTCGATTCCCCGCGCGGTCATTCAAAGCGCGGTTCTCGCCGGGATTTTCTTCACGGTTTGCGCTTACGCGGAAGTGCTGGGCTTTCACACTGCCGGGCAAGACTTGGGTACGAGCCAAGCCCCCATGCGTGTGCTGGCCCAGGTGGCCGGCAGCCCAGTGCTGGGAGTGCTGATAGATATTGGGGCGCTGGTGAGCTTATTTGCCGGAACGCTGGCGTGCATCACGGCGGCGGCTCGCGTGTTGTTGCTGATGGCGCACAACGGGCTCGCTCACGGCTCGCTGGGGGCCACGCATGCTCTCAACCAGACGCCCAGCCGCGCCGTCGTGATCACGGGCATTGCGGCGGTGCTTCCCGTGGCCGTACTCGCGGCCCGCGGGGCGAGCGGTTTGGACGTCTACGGCTGGTTGGGATCGCTCGCGACCTACGGATTTATCGTCGCGTATGCGCTGGTTTGCGTTGCCCTACCCAGGTACTTGCGCAGCCATGGCACTTACCGTCCGGCGGCGCGGATTATTCCCTGGCTGGCCGCTATCGCCATGCTGCTGGCTCTGGTTGGCAACCTTTATCCGGTGCCTGAAGGCCCTTACGGGAAGCTGCCTTACATTTATCTCGCGTACTTGACTGCGGGACTAGCGTGGTTTCGGTTTCGCGGACAAAACAAGACGGCGGAGGGTTAGGGGTTCTTCTGGTCTCGAGCTGAGGTCTCGAGCTGAGGTCTCGAGCCACGAAGCGCCACTGCCGCGATAGAAATAACTAATGTGTGGCAAAGAAATTTTTACTGGATATAATGCTTTCGTTCCGTAGCCAACTCGCGTAGATTCTGGTGTCAATCATTTTGGCGTGCGGACGAACAAGGCAAACCAGCTTTGCTGCCAACATCGGTAACAAAAACAAATAGCGGTTCGATCGCTGACAGGCGGTCCTGCACGAGTTTGCTTTCAGACTTGCACGAGGTCACTCATGCTCAAGAGAACTGCCCTCATCGCTTTCCTCGTCGTGTCGTCCGTCTTGATGCCGTTTCTCTTCACACCGTACGCTTGGGCTCAACAGACGCTGGGCGGCATCGCGGGTACAGTCACAGACAAGACTGGCAGCGTTCTGCCGGGAACCGATGTGACGGTCGTGGGGGACCAGACAAAACTGACGCGCACCCAGAAGACCAACGCAAATGGCAGCTACGACCTCGTGAACCTGCCCATCGGCACCTACACGCTCACCTTCACTCACGANNGGTTTTGAAAGCGAAAAGATTCCTTCCATCACGGTGCAAGCCGACCGAACCGCCACCGTCAACGCCACTCTGCCCGTGGGCAAGGTGGGCACGGTCGTTGAAGTAGACGCAACCCCCTTGATGAACGCGGTGGACACAACGAACGGTTACATCCTGGAAAAAGACCAGATCGACGCCGTGCCGCTGCCGACGGGCAGCTTCACGGGACTGGCCATTCTTTCTCCGGGAGTGAATGCCGAACTGCCCGGCGGCACTGGCGCCAACAGCGGCCTGGGCAATCAACCCATCTGGGCCAATGGCCAGCGCGACACCAGCAACAGCTTCCTGCTGAACGGCGTCGACGCCAGCAACTTGTTCAACGGCAAGAGCACCAGCCAGGTAGCCTCGGCCCGCATCGTAAACAATACCGGAGTGGCCGGAGTCGCCAGTACGAACGCTGCCCCCGTCCAGAGCACCGCATCTGTCTACCTCTCGGTCGGTCAGGCATTGCCGACTCCGGCTCCGGAGACGATTGAAGAGGTACGCGTCAATACTTCCATGTACGACGCGCAACAAGGCTCGACCAGCGGCGCGCACATTGACATGAGCACCGCCTCTGGGACCAACACAATTCACGGCCAGGCCTACTGGCACCGCGGCACCGACTGGCTGAACGCCGCGCCGTTCTTCAACAAGCAGGATCCCAACATTATTCTCGCCAACGACGCTGTGCCGCAGTTGCATCGCGAAACCGTGGGCGGCGCGCTGGGTGGCGCGCTCATCAAAGACAAACTCTTCGGATACGTCAGCTATCAGCACCTGCACGATTCCGATCAGGAAATCGGCCTCTCACGGCTAATGGTGCCCATCGATTTGAATCCGACTTTCTGCGGCACTTCGAACCGCCAGAGTCAGCAGTTTCTTACGTGCTTAAATACCATCGCCAACAACGATTTCGGCGCGGGGATTGCTCCCGGCGCACCGCTAAGCCCGGTCGCACTTTCTTTGCTTCAATACCAGCTTCCCAATGGACAGTATCTGATCCCGTGGTCCAACTATGGCGTCAACCCCACGCCGGATTTCCCGGAAAACGCCACCATCCCCGGCACAGCCTATTTCACCGCCCACCAGGCGGTCGCGAATCTCGACTGGAACAAGAGCATCAAGGACACGCTCTCCGCCAAATACTATTATCAGCTCGACCCCACTTCCGCTCCTTACGCCTACTCTAATGTCGCCGGTTTCACGCAACATCTTGACGCCGGCAGTCAGGTTGCCTCGCTCACCAACACGCAAACCCTGCGGCCTAATTTGAGCATCGTGGAAGTCCTCGGCATTCTTCGCGAGAAGGTCTACAGCACGATCGCTCAGCCGTTCACGCCGCAACAGTTAGGGGTCAATACCTTTGGTTCGCCCTATTTCCCCGGAATCAGCATCGTGAATATTCTNNAGCCTTCACCGGGGTGTTTCAGAATCGCATCATGCCTTCCGCCAATGCTATCTGGTCGCACGGCAAGCACACCTTCACCTTCGGCGGCAGCTATGCCTACACTCAGCTCAACACGCGCGACGAAAGAACGAACCAGGGCATTATTTCTTCCGCGGACTTCGGGCAGTTCCTGCAGGGCTTCGTGACCACGAACGACGATTTCACCACCACCAAATTCCTGCAGGGCAACGCCAATCGCTACCTTCGCGCCGGGCAATCGGGCGCTTATCTCCAGGACAAATTTCAGTTCCGCTCCAATCTCAGCCTGACTGCGGGACTCCGTTGGGACTGGGACGGGGGCCTTACCGAAAAATACGGCCGCATTTACAATTTCGATCCCTCGCGCTATTCCTATGACGACGCGACCGATACGCTCACATCCAACGGCATCATCATCGCGGGCAACAACAAGCTGTTTCCCACCAAAGGCGTTAGCAATACCACCCTCACTGGCCGGCAATGGGGATTCGCCCCGCGCCTGGGCGTAGCCTGGAGTCCGAAGAAGTTCAACGACAAGCTTGTCGTCCGCGCCGGAACCGGCATCTACTACGACCGCGGCGAACTCTTCTCCTATCTTTCCCCGGGCTTCGCGGAAGGCGTGATCAATGGTGGACCGTTCGGCGTGAACCAGACTCCGCCATACGTGAACGCGCAGTCGTGCGGAAATGATCCAGCCGCCGCTCCCTACATTACCTATTATCTGGACTACATCCCTACCTGTCCCTCAGGGGTTGCTGGTGTTCCCAACTACAATCTCTCCAGCCCTTGGGGCCCTACTCTGGGTCCCGCTCCGACAGGCAATCCGATGGACGTCAACAATTACCTGCCATACACGACTGCGCCCGGAGTCGGAATACAGGCAGGAATCCTGGACGGGGAGCAGCTCTTTTCCTTCGCCACTTATAACCGCGCCAACAAGTTGCCCTATACCATCAATGACACGCTCGATTTTCAATGGCAGCCGCGAAACGATCTGGCCATCGAGATCGGTTATGTCGGCAACTTTGGCCGGCACGGAGTCATTCCCATTCCTTTCAACCAGCCCGGAATCGCCTCGCCCAGCAATATCCTCCACCCTAATTCGCAGAACCCGCAGTCATATACTTATGGCTATACTGTGCAAACGCCCGGCTGTACTGTGTCCCCGTACACTTGCGCCATCAATTTGCCCAACGGGCAACAGATGGCAGTGAACTACGAAGGCGGCAACGTCGACCTGCGCGTTCCCTACCTCGGCTACTCGGCGGAATCGGAGAGCTACACAGCGGCCGGTGTTTCGGCCTACAACGCCCTGCAGACGCACATCGAAAAGCGCATGAGCCACGGGCTGCAGCTGGGCTTCTCCTACACCTATTCCCACGCACTCGATGAGCAGAGCGGTATGGGCCTGTTCTTCAACGGCAACAATCCGCTGAACCTGCGCTCCGCCTATGGTTCATCTGACTTTGACCGCACTCACGTGTTCAACTTCAGCTACAACTACGAACTGCCGAAGTTCTTCCCCGGGTCCACGCTGAAGGGCAAACTGGCCAACGGATGGGGCCTTTACGGGAGCTCCGTTTTCCAGAGCGGACAGCCCTACAGCGTGATCGACTATACCGGCGCCGTGGGCAGCATCTTCTACAGCGTTTACGATGGCATCACCAATCCCGTCGTGCCGCTGGCTCCCGGCTGTACTGCCAAAAGTGCCCGCACCAGTTACTCCGGAGCCAACGCTTACTACAATCCCAACCAGACCGCCCTCAACCCCGCTTGCTTCACTCTTCCTTTGCTCGACCAGAATGCTCTCGGAGGCGCAATTCCCACCGGCGATACTTTCGAGACCAACTTCACCAACGGCCAGCGCAACATCTTCCGGCAAACCTGGCAAAGGCGCGTCGACATTTCACTTGCGAAGGTCACTCCACTTACCGAGCGAGTCGTGCTGAAATACTCCTTTGACGTCTTCAATGTAACCAATACTGCCAGCTTTGACGTTCCCATCGACGACGTGTCGCAAAACCAGTTCTACAACCAGTTTCCGGTCTTTGGGCAGCCGGCCCTTCCTTCTCAGGGAGCCGGTAGCTTTTACAACCCGCCCGCCTCGCTGGGCGCCGTGAACAAAACCATCGGCAGCCCGCGCCAGATCCAGATGACACTGCGGGTGAATTTTTGAGCTGCCGCGGGCAGTCACGTGGAACAGCGGCGCGTCAGCGCCGCGTAATGCTACAAAAGTTCAAGCGGCTTTAGCCGTCGTGGCCGGTTCTTGATTTGCTAAGACTGCTCCCGACGCTTGCCGTTATTCTTCCCCGATGTCCTCATTCCACACTGCGGGATTTTTGCGGATGTATTCGCTCAACAACGAGGCGCACTCGGGAGAATCAAGATCAAAAACTCGCACTCCCAGCGAACGGAGCCACTCCAGCCCGCCCTGAAAATTGCGGCTCTCTCCCACTACCACGGCACCGAAGCCAAACTGCCGCACCAGTCCACTGCAATACCAGCACGGCGCCAGCGTGGTAACCAGGGTAAGCCGTCGATAGCTGCGCTGGCGCCCCGCATTGCGGAACGCATCCGTCTCGCCGTGCAGGGATGGATCCGCGTTCTGCACGCGGCGGTTGTGACCCGAGCCAACGAGTTTGCCCGCGGCATCAAAGATCGCGGCTCCGACAGGGATGCCTCCTTCGGCCAGCCCTTTCCGGGCTTCCGCCAACGCCACCTCTAACATTGCAGAATGATCAAGCTCAGACATGATCTTATGATTATATGAGCAGCGCAAGAGTGAGGCTGCATTGCGGAAGCGCAATTGTAACTGGGGAAAGCGAGGCTGTCCTGAAATCAAATTGGCTGGTCTGAAATTCCCAGTTAGTGTAATCGCCGGGATTAATGCAACAATCCTGTGCGCGCTATCGGCAGTAGGGTGCAATGATCTTCACACATTCATTAAGCTGGAGGCTCCGCGCGGGTGGAGCGTTCGTCTGAGAGGAAGTCATGAAAATCGTTCTGGTCACGCTGCTTCTTGCAGCATCCGCATTTGCCCAAGCCCCGCCTGCCATTGCTACGCCGGCCTGCGGCTCCGAGAAGGTCAGCTTCAAAGTGAAGCTGGACGAATCCCAACACGTGCTGGCGCAGCCCGAGCCGGGGAAGGCGCGGGTTTACTTCTTTCACGATGCCGGTACATCCATGACCGTTGGATATCCAACGGTGAAGCTCGGGATGGACGGAGCATGGGTAGGCGCAAACCACGGCAATTCCTATTTCTCCGTCTCCATCGAGCCGGGAGAGCATCGTGTGTGCGTTACCTTGCAGTCCTCTCTGGTCGCGCAGCGAATGGAACTCGCGCATTTCACAGCAGAGGCAGGGAAGGTTTACTACTACCGCACACGACTCGTTATGTCGCGAAGTGTGGAGTTGTTAGAGCTTGATCCGATTGACTCTGATCAAGGCAACTATCTGATTGCCTCCTTTCCGCTGAGCGTCTCAAATGCCAAGAAATGAGGTGGGAACGTCTGGCGTTACGCAGGAATGCTGGCGGACAGAATCAAATTGAAACCGAGCCAATTTGCGCGGGGTACTTGATGTCGGGGCACGCGCGATTCAACGCTTCTGGTACGGGTGGAAGATGTAGTCCTTAGCCTTCACCGGCGTATGGCATGCGAATCCGCAGTCTGAGAGGCTTTTGGGATCGGGCGTGAACTTGTCCGAAGTGGCATCGTAGTTGAATACCGCGTATCCCCACCCGCCGCTCTTCGCAAATCTCTTGCTGTCCTTTTCCATGACGAAAGCCTGGCTAAAGACGTCTGGGACCTCCACGACAAAAGGGGCCTCCGTGCTCTTCTTGTGCTTCCACTGGAGTTTAACGATCATGGAGCCCTCCGGGAAAGGCTGGCCGTTGCCCGGAATGCCGGCCTTGTACGCCTTGATCATCTTCGGATTGGCGACGATCACCTTGAGTATTTCGTCGGTTCGGGCGGAAGAGACGTCAGCCCAGTCCTCGTATCCTCTGAAGTCGGAGAACGCGATTCCACTCGGCGATTTCAGCGAGTACTTGTCCTTGTTTTGGCCTTGCGCGAAAAGGGCGGCGGCGCCGAGGACGGCGAGCACTGCCACGGCTGTCGCAACGATGGTAAACCGGGCGATGGGTTCCACGCCGGTGTGTGTTTCTATCTTCTGTTCTTGCGCCACAGATTTCGTCACAAGTTGAGACATGGTGCGTTCTCCTTCACAAAAAAATCTTCTAAGCCCGATCAACGTGCGTCTTGAACGATTGCGATTAAACCAGACGTGAGGGGCGCAAAACAATTGGACCATGGTATCGACGATACCTTCGTATCACAAGTGTGCAGGAGGAGGTTTCCTTCGCTTTGTCGTTTTTAGGACTGCCTGGATGAAGAAAAGCCGTACGCCTCAGGCGGAAAACACTGCAGTCGATACGAAAGTATGGGCAATACCATCGTCCAATTGCGCGGCCCATTTTGTTCTGGCTAAATGGCGACGGATATACGTCTCCGGGTGGTTTGTATCACCCGAGCGACTATTTCGGATCGAACTTCTAAGTTCTTGAGATTNNGCTGCGACGAATGAACTACAAACGGCCGGCGGTCATTGTCGGCCTTAATCAAGCGGCTTCTGAGACTAACGAATACGGAGGAAATCCCACGGCAACTATAAGCACACCTGCCAAACCTACACAGATGAACGCACCTACGAAACCCGCGCAGATTCGCGTGACCCGGCGGTCGCCCGCCTATTGGCGTGTCACGATCGACAATCCGCCGATCAACGTCATGGGCCCGGAAATGGTCAAGCAGTTCCAGGAAGTCATCGGCGCTCTCGAGGCCGACGAGCATGTCAGGGTCGTGGTCTTCGACAGCGCGGTCGACGACTACTTCCTGAACCACTCCGATTTCATGGCCAAGCTTGAGGACCTGACCTCACTGCCGGAGGGTCCCACAGGCTTGCCGCCTTGGCCGGACTTTCTCGCGCGCCTGACCCGCTTGCCAGTCGCCTCCATCGCCCTCATCCGCGGCCGTGCGACCGGCAACGGCAGCGAGATCACGCTAGCCTGCGACATGAGTTTTGCCAGCCGCGAGAAGACCATCATCTCGCAATGGGAGGTGGGGGTGGGAATGGTCGCCGGCGGCGGCCCCATGGCTCGGCTTCCGCGACTCATCGGCCGAAACCGCGCCCTTGAGGTGCTCTTGAGCTCGGAAGACATCCGAGCAGACCAGGCCGAGGTCTACGGCTACATCAATCGCGCCCTACCCGACGCCGATCTGGATGCGTTTGTAGAGGCGCTCGCGACCCGGATCGCCAAGTTCGACAAATGGGCGATCGCTCAGACCAAGCGCCTCGTAAACACCAGCCTGCCGCCGGATGTCGAGCTCGGTGCCGGGTGGGACGCGTGCATCGCTTCGCTCGGGCGATCCGCCGCCCAGGATGGGATCAAAGCGCTGATGGCGCGCGG
>PLKR01000403.1 GCA_003140655.1 Acidobacteriaceae bacterium
CGCTGGCAATGCCCTGCGCGAACTGCGCCAAAACATCGGCGGTGGCGGGAGCGACTAGCAGCGCGTCAATCGACTGCGCGACGGCGATGTGCTCGATGGCAGAGTCAATGTTCGCAGCCTGCTCTTCGCCGGGCGAAAACATTCCGGTAATCACTTTTTCGCCGGAGAGCGCGGCGAAGGTGAGCGGGCGAACGAACTCCTGGGCCGCGCGCGTCATGATGACTTGCACGCGAATGCCACGGTCTTGCAGGAGGCGCACAATCTCGGCTGACTTGTAAGCCGCGATCCCGCCCGTCACTCCGAGAGCAACTTTCATAATTTTCGAAACGTGGTTCTCGAAAGCGTGGCTTTCAACGGCAACGCGCTTAGGCGTCCGGTCCGAAAGCCTTATCCAGCACGTCGGAGGCCTGCTCAGCCGCGCTGCGTGTTTCGGGGATCTCCCATTTCACCTTGCCCGCGCGGATTTCGTCTTGCGCAATGCGACAGGGTTTGCGGGAGTTGGTTTGAACCACCGGCGGGGCTCCGGATTGTAGTTGGCGGGCGCGCCGGGCGGCGACCAGAATATAGCGGTAGTTGCTGTCGAAGCCTTCGATCAATTTCATGGATTCTCTCCCCTTAAATACCGGGTTGCAAGATCTCGATTGCCGAAAGTTGTTGTACTTCGTTCTTCGCCAGGGAAGCCGAGAACTGCTACTCCTATTTTCCCACGAAATTCAAGGTTGCGGGGGCTGCCGGCTTCAAATATGGGTTACCGAGGATTACCCCCTTCGGGATCGTCGGGCGGCTTAAACGAGTCCAGAATCGGCTTCAGGCGGTCCCGAACATTGGCCAGACGATAGCGGTCCGCGAGAGCCACAGTCTTAGACTCCTCCACGGAGAGCGGCTTCCCCGAGCGCAGCAAGCATACGGAACGGACAATCGCCGGCAGGATCTTGCTCGATTCCTCCAACCGGTCGTTTACGAGAATGTAGTTGTATCGATCGTAATTCTGAATTTCGCGACTGGCCGCGATCAGGCGGCGCTGGATGACCTCTTCGCGGTCTTCCCCGCGCTTGCGCAGCCGTTCTTCCAGCGTCTTGCGATCCGGAGGCAGGATGAAGATGCTGGTGGCGTCCGGGAGTTGCTGCTGGATCTGCGCCGCGCCCTGTACGTCGATGTCGAGTAAAAGGTCGTGGTCCCTTTGTTCCGCCTCGCGCAAGAAGCGGCGCGCCGTCCCGTAATAGTCCTTTTCGAACACCTCGGCATGCTCGAGGAACTCGCCATCCCGAATCATCTTTTCGAATTCGGAGCGTGAGATAAAGTAGTACTGCTTTCCATCTGCCTCGTTGCCGCGCGGAGCTCGCGTGGTGTAGGAAATGGAGAAATCCAGATCGCGCACCGACTTCAGCAGTTGATTGACCAGCGTCGACTTGCCCGAACCAGACGGGGCCGAGATGATGTAGACGAGGGGCTTATGGGCCGGAGAACTCATTCCAGGTTCTGCACCTGCTCGCGTGATTTTTCGATCTCCGCCTTCATGACGAGCCCGGCCTCGGTAATTTTCAGCGCCTCTCCCGCCAGTCCGGATGTCTTCGAAAGCAGAGTGTTGGCCTCGCGATTCATCTCCTGCAGCAGGAAGTCCAGCTTCTTTCCCACTTCTCCATGCTCGTCGAGCAGCCCCAGGAAATGCTGCACATGGTTTTCCAGACGGACGATTTCCTCTTGTATGTCGCTGCGGTCGACCANNTTCCTGAAGGCGCGATTGGAGACGTTCCACATAGCTCTGCAACACCGTGCGCCGGTGAAGTTCCACGCTCTTGACCGCTTCGCGCAGGTGGGCCATCCGCTCGCGCAGTTCCTGCTCGATGCCGCGGCCTTCCTGCTCCCGCATCTGATTCAGGCGATCGAGCGCCTCGCCTACCTTGGCCATCACCGCGGATTCAAGCGCTCCATCCTCGGGGTCGCTGGCCGTGTCGAGCGCACCGGGAATGCGCAGGATCACATTAAGGTCGGGTTCGGTGGGTACGCCAAACTCGCTGGCCGCCGCCCGAAAAGCCTTGATATAAGCGCTGACTAGCGGGCGATTTAGCGTCAGCGTTTCGCCACTGCCGCGCTCCAGGCCGAGCGTGACTTCGACGTGCCCGCGCGAAATTTTCTCCTTAAGCAGGCGGCGCAGTTGCATTTCGAGCGAGTCGGAGCCCGAGGGCAGACGAAAATGCAGATCGAGAAAACGGTGGTTCACCGATTTCAACGAGAGCGCGAAGGCAAGGTGGCCATTGCGCTGCACAGAGGAGGAATTGGAGGCCGTGCCCGGTGGCGGACTGACACTGCCTCCGGTCTGGCTTATGAGTTCGCCTTTCACCTGCGCAAAACCCGTCATAGAGCGGAGAGGCATGATTAGTTTTCCCAAATGTCAATTGCCGATGTCAGCTCGGTTGCGCCGGCTCCAGTTTCTGCTCGAAGTCAGCAAACTGCAACTCGTACAAACGCCGGTACGTACCCAACTTTGTCATCAGGTCTTCGTGGGCGCCAATGTCTGCGATGGCGCCATTTTCGATCACCACAATGCGGTCGGCGCGGCGCACCGTCGAAAGCCGGTGAGCAATCACAAACACGGTGCGGCCATTCATCAGGTTGTGTAACGCAGATTGCACCAGGGCTTCCGATTCGCTGTCCAGAGCCGACGTCGCCTCGTCCAGAATCAGAATGGGCGCGTTCTTCAGAATTGCGCGGGCAATGGCGATGCGTTGCCGTTCTCCGCCGGAAAGGCGCACGCCGCGCTCCCCGATCGTTTCATCGTACCCTGAAGGCAGCGCCTGGATGAAATCGTGCGCCAAGGCGGCCCGGGCCGCGGCCTCAACCTCTTTCAGCGCCACGTGCGGTTGGCCATAGGCGATGTTGTTGCGGACCGTGTCATTAAATAAGACGGTCTCTTGCGTGACGATTCCCACTTGTTCCCGCAACGAAGCCAGAGTCACATCGCGCACATCGTGGCCGTCGATGAGCAGACGGCCCTGGGTGGCATCGAAGAATCGCGGGATCAGGTGAACCAGGGTGCTCTTGCCCGAGCCGCTGGACCCGACGATCGCAACCACTTCTCCGCGGCGAACTTCGAAATTGATATCTTGCAACACGCGGGCGTCTTCGCCCTCACTGCCATAAGTGAAGCTGATGTGATCGAACTGGACAGTCTTCGCGAAAGAAGGCAAGCGCCTGGCATGCGGCTTTTCGCGGACATCGTCTTCAATGTCCATAAACTTGAAGATTTCGCTGGATGCGCCCAGGGCCTGCTGGAAGTTGTTGTTGAACTGGGCAAACTTGCGCACCGGGTTGTACAGGCTGAAGACCGCCGTAATGAAAGTGACAAAAACCCCAAGGGTCATCTCGCCGTGCTTGATCTGCTCGCGGCCCAGCATCAGCAAGAGAGCGATTCCAAATACGCCAAAAATATCCATCAGCGGCGAACTGATCGCGGTGGCGGCCACGGAACGCAGGTTCGCGCGGAACAATCGGCGCGCCGCTCCACGAAAGCGGGAAATCTCCCATTTCTCGCTATTGAACGCCTTCACGATGCGATTGCCGGTAATGGTTTCATGCAGGATGTTTTGAATTTCCGCCAGTTTGTCCTGCCCGTGCCGGGTCGTGCTGCGCACGCGGGAGCCGATCTTGCGCGAAGAATAAACGATCACTGGAACGAACAGCAAGAGCACCCAGGCAAGGTTTCCGCCAAGGATCACAACCACAGCGGCTACCGCTAGAAAAGTGAAAAACTGCTGTAGGAACTCCGCCAGCACCGTCGACATGGCGTACTGCACGCGCTCGATGTCGTTGACGATGGTCGAAAGCAAGGTTCCCGTAGTGTGCTTGGAGAAAAACGCGGCCGAGTGGCGCAAGATTGCGTTGTAAAGATCGTCGCGCAGGTCGGTGATCATACCGAAGCCGGCATGGTTTACCAGGTACGTGCCCGTGTAATCGAAGATCCCCTTGAGGATGGTGGAGCCGACCAGCGCAACAGCAACCATGGTCCAGGCATTCGTGAAGTGCGAGGGGACTAACTGCTGCAAATAAACCGGATGGTGCGTTACAGGAATGACAAACAATTGTATGTCTTTCGATCCCGTAGACGGATTCAACACCCGGTCAAAGATGGGGCGAATCAGCAAAAACTTGAATGCGTCGAGTGCTCCCACCGCTGCCATCAGCGCAACCGAGGAAAGGATCTGCCACCAGTAGGGAAGCGCATAGCGCACGAGTCGCGTCAGTTGGCGCATACCGCTCCGCGCAGGCCGCAGTGACTCACTGACGATGGCATAAACGTAGGACGCAAGGGCTTATTTTACTGCTGTCGTTGGTCGTTTGTCGTTGGTCGTTTGCCCGAAAGCCATTTGGACGTTAGATTTTGGGCGGCCAACGATCAACGGCCAACGATCAACGGCTAGCGAGCAACGACCGGCGAGCAACGGCTAGCGATCAACGACCGGTTCGCTTCCTCGGCATATCCCGATGCACCACCTTCACACGGTGTCCGGCTTGGCGCAGGCGCTTGCCTACTTCTTCAGCGATCATCACTGACCGGTGCTGGCCGCCGGTGCAGCCAAAACCAATCGTGAGATAGCTCTTGCCTTCGTGGATGTAATGCGGCAGAAGGTAAACCAGCAGATCGGAAATGCGGTGGATGAACTCCCTCGTCTGCGGAAACGACCGGATGTACTTGGCCACCCGCGGATCGCGGCCTGTAAGCGGCCGGAATTCAGGCACGAAGTGCGGGTTAGGCAGAAAACGAACGTCGAAGACCAGATCGGCGTCTTCGGGCACACCGTGGCGGAAGCCGAAGCTCACGCAGGAAACCAGAATGCTTTTCTCCGTCGCCTGCTCGCGAAAACGTTCCGTGATGTGGGCGCGCAATTCGTGTACGTTGAACTTTGAGGTGTCGATGACGATATCGGCCAAGGCGCGAATGCTTGCCAGATGACGCCGTTCGGTTTTGAGCGAGGCATTCACTGGCGCGTCCGTGCCCAGGGGGTGTGGGCGGCGCGTCTCGCTGAAGCGCCGCAGCAGCACCGCATCGGAGGCCTCCAGAAAGGCGACTTTGGTCGGAATCATGCGCCGCACTGCCTTCACAATGCCCGGCAGTTGCTCGAGCTTCGAGCCTTCGCGCACATCCACCACTAGCGCCGTNNGGAAGGTTGTCGACGCAGTAGTAGCCCAAATCCTCAAAGGCTTTGAGCACGGACGCCTTACCCGAGCCGCTCATCCCCGTGATGATTACCAGCTCCGGAGCATGTTGGTCGTCATGGGCGATGGCCCGCGGCATTTTCTTTCCCCGGCGCGGCGGTTTCCCGCGCTTCTGGGACCCGGACGATTTCCTAGGCGGCATGAAATGGATAGTAGCACCGAACGCGGGGTGTCTTCTCGACCTTGTTTCCGATTTGTCTAAGCCCGGTTCGGACAGGTAAGCTAGGTCGCCATGAAGAAGTTTCAGGAACTCAGCGAACGCGAAGTGCTGGCTCTGGCCATTTCTCTGGAGGAAGAGGACGAGCGAGTCTACTCGGATTTTGCCGAAGGACTGCGGCAAGACTATCCGGCGTCGGCGGCGATGTTCGAAGGCATGCGCGAAGAAGAATCAGGGCATCGGCGGCGACTGATCGAACTTTTCCGGCAGAAGTTTGGCGAACACATCCCTTTGATCCGTCGCCAGGATGTGCGCGGATTCGTGGAGCGTCCCGCGCTTTGGCTCATTCGTCCGCTGCGCATTGAAGCGGTCCGCAAGGAAGCCAGTACGATGGAAGTCGAGACGCGGCGATTTTACGAGAAGGCCGCGGCCCGCACTCAGGATGCCAGCATCCGGCAACTCCTCGACGATCTCATCAACGAAGAACGCGAGCACGAAGAGCGCGCGCAGGAACTGGACAAAGAGAAGCTTCCGGCCAGCGTCAAGGAAGATGAAGAGCGGGCGCAGCGCCGGCTTTTCGTGCTGCAGATTGTGCAGCCGGGGCTGGCGGGGCTGATGGACGGTTCCGTTTCCACGCTCGCGCCCGTCTTCGCCGCCGCTTTCGCCACTAAGAACACTCACGAGGCGTTTCTGGTAGGCCTCGCAGCCTCGGCCGGTGCGGGCATCAGCATGGGATTTGCCGAGGCGCTGTCCGATGACGGCAGCCTGACTGGGCGCGGGCATCCCTGGGTGCGCGGACTGATCTGCGGAGCGATGACTGCGCTCGGCGGTATCGGTCACACGCTGCCATTTCTGCTGCGCGACTTCCGCGTGGCGCTCTGGGCTGCGGGCGTGGTCGTGGTCGCCGAGTTGGGTGTGATTACCTGGGTCCGTCACCGTTATATGGATAGTCCGTGGGTCGCGGCAGCGCTGCAGATCGGCTTGGGCGGAGTGCTGGTGTTCATCACCGGCGTGTTGATTGGGATTTCGTAATTCGGGCTTCGGGCTTCAGCTTTCGTGCTTCGGATTCCGCAATCGGTTCCGCTCGCACTCGCCGTAACTGTCCGGGTTCAGGTTTGTTTATTGCGCTTGCTTGAAGTCGAAATAGGCGAGA
>PLKR01000328.1:0-808 GCA_003140655.1 Acidobacteriaceae bacterium
GCACTGGACGCCGTGCCGATCAATTCGTGCAAATCGCCGGCGGGAACGCCAACGTCTGGGTCCTGGGACGTAGCCTCGCCGGAGAGCGGTTCGTCCTGCACTAATCCCAACGCAGCCGCCTCACTGACAATGTTTCTTGCAGCCGCAGCGTCGGCTTCGGGGGGCGCCGGGGGTGCCACGCCCAACATCTCTTCATCGCTGGCGATCAGGTAACCGTCTTCGTTCAGGTTGCCGATGATCTGTTCGGCAGCTTCGCGCACCTCGCGCCGCAGGCTCAGCGCACCGAGTTGCCAGGCCAGGTGGTCGGTTAGCGTGGTGGGCCGGGAGAGGAAATTCTCAAACGATGGCCGTTCGATCTCTTCCATCTCGCCGCGGGTGCGGTAGCCGGGATCAAGATAGTCCTGGAAGAAGGAGCCGAAATCGATTTCTTCGAACGGGTCCTTCTTTTCAGCGGTGATGGGGGCTTCTTCGGTGGAAGTCTTAGTGGGACGATCGCGGTCTTCTTCTTTGCGGCCAATCTCATCGATCAACGGGACAGATTCTTCGAGNNACCATCTGCACCAGACCCGGGGTGAGGATCTGGCGCTGCGACAGCTTGACGCTCAGTTTGTGTTGAAGTAAGACCATGTTTCAAAGTTTCAAGGTTTCAACGTTTCAGAGTTTCAAGGTTTCAGAGTCAATCGTCGATTTTGAAACTTTGAAACCTTGAAACTTTGAAACCTCACACCAAAGAAAAGCTCTCTCCTAAATAAACCCTTCTCACTTCCGGATCGCTGGCCAACTGCTCGGGCTGGCCGTGGCGGAAGAT
>PLKR01000328.1:869-2376 GCA_003140655.1 Acidobacteriaceae bacterium
GCGTAGCCCCGGTTCTGCCGGATGTGCTCCAATCCAAGTTCATCGATAAATTTTTCCATCTTCTCGCGGCGCTCGTGCCATGACATAGGCTGCGCCTCCAGCACCGCGAGGATGTTCTCCTCAACCGTGAGTTTGCGAAACACCGAAGCTTCTTGCGGGAGATAGCTGATGCCATACTGGCGCGCCCGGAGGTACATGGGGACGTCAGTGATGTCCTGACCGTCATACAATACGCGGCCAGTATCAGGGGGGATCAAGCCTACAATGGCGTAGAAAGTTGTTGTCTTGCCTGCGCCGTTAGGGCCAAGTAACCCTACAACTTCGCCCTGCTCGACTCGCAGGCTGACACCATTTACGACCCGGCGGCCACGATACGATTTGCCGATTTCATCTGTGGCCAGGGTACGCATTTATCTTGCCATTTATCGGGCCACTCGCGTCTGAGTTACCACAGGAGTACTTGCCTTGCCTTCTACGAGCACCCTATCATCGGCCCTGAAGAAAGTCAACGAAACCCCGGTAATCTTGCCACGTTCGGCATCAAAAATGCTGGGCGGTCCGCCGGTGAGCACGAATTTGTCGTCGGCCGCAGTGTAAACCAGGGTTTGCCCTTCGGCTCGCCGGCTCGGTTGTTGAACGACCACGCTGCCCTGGGCCACCATGTGATCGAGTTGCCCGGGCCCGGCAAGTGGTTGATTGCTTGAGGCTTGGCTTCGCGGCAGAAGATATGCATCCATGGTGCCGGCAGACGTAGTGAAGCCGGTCCCCTTGGCTATCACTCCCCCCTCGTAGTGAGCGACACGGTCGGTATCGGCATAAGTGAGCCGAGCTGATGTGATGGCCACAGGGCCAGTGTCGCCCGGCTTTTCCTCAGGTTTTGCTCCGGTTTTGCGTTCTGCTCCAGCTTCAGCCTTACTGAGGTGAACCTTATCTATCTGAACCTTACCCTGCTCACCCTTGTCCGGCTGAAGCTTGTCCGGCTGACCCTTACCCGGCTGAACCAGTTTTTCCTGAACCAGCTTCTCCTGAACCAGCACCGTGGAGACCGGTTGCGCGGCGGTACCCTGGGCCACCAGGAAACGGCGATCCCGGTCGAACTGGATCGAAGGGGCCTGAACGATGTTCGCGTCCTGCCACAGACGTGCGTTGCCCTGGTAAAGAGCAACCGCGGGAGAGTTGTGCGCCGTCATGGTGGCTGCCGTCACATGAATCGGCGAAGCAGAAGCCAGCAGCGCTCCGTTTGGTTGCTCTGTGAGTTCGCTGTACGTGCTCTTGACGTTGCCGTCGGCGAAGGCGTCGTCGGTGACGCGATTGATGCGGATTGTCCGGGCGGTCGTGACCATGGCGCCCTCGGAAACGCGTGGGCTGCCGGTGAGCACCAGGATCCGGTCAGCCGGAGTGTAGAGAGCCCTGTCCGCCCAGGCTTGAGTCCGTTTGCTGGGAGCTTGGCCGTCATTGTATGCAACGCTGCCCCGCTGGATGATCGACTCAATCCCTCCCTGCGGTA
>PLKR01000328.1:2470-4874 GCA_003140655.1 Acidobacteriaceae bacterium
GCATGGTCCAGGCGGTTTCCCTCCGCGACAAAGAAATCGACGACCGGCGCGGTAAGTTCGAAATCCTGGGGTGTAGAGGGATTTACCGGGGAACTTGCCGACGAACCCGGCGTAGGCGCGGCAGTGCTGGCGCCATGCTGCGCCAGCCGGACCCCATCCATCGCGTGCACCTTCTGGAGCTGGTTTTGGCCCAGGAAATCCAGGATCGCGCGTCCAGCGTCGCCTTGCATCGGTTGCGCTCCGATGCGCTCCACGTGGACGTTGCCCGTCAGCGTAGCCGTGCGCAGCAGGTTTCGCTTGCCCGTAAGTAACATCTCCGCTTGATCGGCGCGGGCGCGCATCGGGTCTGCGTCTTCTCCCGCAGATTCCGCGTTCACATTCCCTGAGGCCAGCACGCGCTGCACTTCGTTATCCGGCCCCAGGAATAAAGTCGCCTCTTCCGCTTCCACGTTTCCGGTTTCGTTCCGCAATCGGGGATGCTCGAGCACGACTTCATGCGGCTCGTGCGTGATTCTGCCATGACTGGCGAAAAGGCTTTCGGCCTTCTGCCCGCCCATCGTCATGTGAATCTGCGACACCAGCGTGAGGACATTTGTCTTTCCGGAATATTGCACGCCCACAGCCCACCCGCTGGCCTGCGGCGTACGAAAATCAACCCGCGCATTGGTGGTGGCATCGCCGGTGTCTTGGTTGAAGACCAGGTCTCTGGTCTTGAGGTGGATGGGATTCTTGAGTTCCTTGGGAGTGTCCTGGTCAGGTCCGGTCCCACCCGCTGGATTGGCCTCCAGATCGATCTGCACCTCGCCGTGCCCCGTGACGTTGCCCGATTTTTTGTCGTAGGAGAAGTCGTCCCCGTAAATCTGGTCGAAGCGGGAGGAATCGCGGCCGTAGAGAACGATGCTGACGTCGTGCAGCTCGGCGCTCCCATCCAGCTTGAATTGCTTGAGCTTGCCCGCCTGAACGGTAAACAGCGTTCGCTTGCCGTCTGACTTGGAGAACTGAAACCCATTCGCGGTCTGCTTGATGTCAATCCCAATCTTGTCAGGAATCTCCTTCAGCACGTTGCGCAAGCGCAGGCGGGCATAGAAATACGTGCCTGCCACCACTGCGATAAACAGCACCGCAATCACAGCCAGCCAGCGTCGGAGTCGGTAGATGGGGAGCGGCATCGCAAGTTCAGTCTAACGGAAGTGAGAGAGACCGGAAAAACTCCGTCCACATTCGGTTTGAAAGGGCGCGGCTTGCAGCCGCGCCCTAGGTAGGCTTCCTGATATCCACACCCACTATGTGACATCTAACCTTGCCTCGGCCATTTCAATTGCGAGATGATGGACAAGGCGGACGCAGTGCCGCGCGTTCTAACAGTCTTACCTCTTCAGGTCTTTGACAACCAAATAGCAGAGACAACTAAATAGCAGACAGAGATAACTCCTGCCAATCCAATAATTTGCGGGCCGAAGGTTCGAATTCATTGGCTTTTGCCCACGGATGCCGGCCTAAGTCCTTTGAATGTAATATTTTGCGGATAAGCTGTTTGCTTTCAATATTTTAGCCAGATCTCGCTGGATCAGACAAGCGGCAACGTGCTGATTCCAGAGATTTTAACTCGAAGGTATGAGTTTTATTTTTGATCTGGATCGACCGGTTGGGCCGATACAGCGAGCGGCAGCCTGAAGTCGCGCAGCGACAGCTCCAGGCCGCCGAAGTCAGGATGGTCGTTGTGGCCGATGGTGAAGGCGATGTCGATAGCGTCGCCGGCCAGGAGCGGCGACTGCTGCAGGCGTTCGGCCATGTGCCAGCCCAGGGCGTCGAAAACAGTTCTCAGTTCTCGGTTCTCGGTTCTCAGTTGCCCGACTCTGCTTTCGGCCTTCTCGTTGCGCCGCAGGGCTGCGCCATCTGGATGACAGCCTGGCGTGGTCAGGATTGCTACCGCCGACAGTTCTTCCTGGCCGGGATCTTCTTTAGCAAGATCGGGAGAGAATTCGTGGACGCTAATGTCCTCTCCCGCTTTCAGCTTCAGCTTGATGTGTTTGTCTTTCAGAATTTTGGGTGGGGCGATCAGACGCACACCGCGCGCCGCAAACGCGGGCTCATGATTTCCCGCTCCATGCGGTTCCAGCAGTTGCAGCACCTGAAATAATCCAGGGGTAATTTCATCGAGCTCCAGTTCTGCCTCCACCTCGAGCACGGGATCGAAATCCGCCGGGGTCAGGCGCGTTCGCGCGAACGCATCCAGCTCCGCTCGCAGTTGAGGCACGTTCGCAGACAACATGGCGAATCCACATGCATGGGAGTGTCCACCGTAGCGCGTGAAGAGATTGTGCGACGACTCGACGGCCTCGAGCAGGTGAAAGGGGCGAATGGAACGGCCGGAACCAAAGGCTTCCTCGCCTTCGCGCGCAAT
>PLKR01000328.1:4925-7092 GCA_003140655.1 Acidobacteriaceae bacterium
CGGTCGGCATTGAGGCGATCAAGTTTGGCGGCCAATTCTCTAGCGCGCACGGGATCTTTCGCGCTGAACAGATCGATCACGTCACGGGCCACGTCCATGCGGCCGGCAGCGTTGATGCGCGGCGCTATGCGGAACGCAACCTCCGTGGAAGTAGGCGGACGCTTGGCGGAAATCTGCGCCACTTCCAGCAGCGCCTTCAGTCCGGGATTCACCGCGCGGCGCAGCGCCTCGAGCCCCAGCTTGGCAAACACGCGGTTCTCGCCGGTGAGGGGCACGGCATCGGCGATGGTTGCGATCGCTACAACTTTCATGAACGATTGCAACATGCGCGCGTGATCTTTTTCGTCCAGCCGCCGCTGCATCAATCCCTGCGCCACTTTGAACGCTACGCCTGCGCCGCAAAGCTGCTTGTAGGGATACACGCATCCGGCCTGATTGGGATTGACCACCGCCAGCGCCCTGGGCACGCCGTCCGGTCCGGGCAAGTGATGATCGGTGACGATCAAGTCGACGCCGAGCCGCTGCGCGGTCTGGGCAGGAGTAAACGCGCGGATGCCCATATCGACACTGATGATGAGGCGAATGCCCGCGGCAGCCGCGCGCTCGATCACATCGTCGCGCAGGTCGTAGCCCTCGCGAATGCGGTGGGGCACATGAAAGTCCGCCGCGCCTCCGCAGAGTTCGATGGCAGTCTTCAGGATGATGACCGCCATCGTGCCATCTACGTCGTAGTCGCCATAGATCAGGATGGGCTCTTTGCGTTCGATGGCCGCGTCGATGCGATCGACGGCGATACACAGGCCAGTCATTTGCTCGGGTGCATGCAGATGAGTAATCGACGGGAAGAGGAAACGAGTAGCGTCGTCAGCGTCTGTCAAGCCGCGGCGGATGAGCAAGCGCGCAAGCGTGTGAAGCGGAGAGCCCCGCCTCGCGGCGTTGGGCGCTCGATTGGAGGAGCGAAACCGCCGATCAGGTAAAAGATCAGGTAAATCGCGGAGGGCGGCAGCCAAGCTTTGCACGCGAACTGGATCTTCCGCAGCCAGTTCCCAGCGCACGGCTAGTTCTCGTCGTCCTGGTCCGGTTCGTCGATGGGGATGCCGCCAAAGTCTTCCGACACTTCCAGCAGGCGCTGATAGCGGTCGTACCAATCGGTGCTGACTTCGCACAGAAACATCGAGCCCTGGTAGGCCCAGCCCAACTGCAGGAATCCGACCTTGCCCACGTGGGCGCGCAGCCAGCGCGCATCTTCTACGTCGTCGCCGTCGGAGAACTCGGAGTGGGTAAGGCGTTCCACCAACTCGTCAAGTTCTTCGCGCTCCAACTTCCAGGAATGCATGGTCAGGAAGGGAGCAGCCGCGGTCTTGGCAAGTTCGACGAAATCCTTCCAGCCGTCGGGATTCGTCCCCATCTCCCACATGACGCACTGCACCTCGTCGTAATCCACGTAGCCGTGGAAACGGCTCATGCCATGGCCTTCGATGAAGGCGATCATGTCATCTTTGATGATGGTCAAATCTTCTNNGAGGAGCATCCGCCTTGATTCCGCGTTATACCCGCCCGGAAATGGGCCGCATCTGGAGCGACGAGAATCGATTCCGCACCTGGCTGGCTGTGGAAGTTGCCGCCACCGAGACTTTGGCCGAGGCTGGCATGGTGCCGAAGGAAGCGGCGCGAGCGATCCGCGAGCGCTCTGATTTCCGCGTGGAGCGCATCCACGAGATCGAGGCCGAGGTGCGCCACGATGTGATTGCCTTCACCACGGCCGTGGCTGAGATCGTGGGTCCGGATGCGCGCTGGTTTCATTACGGCCTTACCTCCAATGACGTGGTCGATACCGCGCAGGCGCTGCTGATCAAGCAGGCTTCGGCGCTGATTGCGCAGGATCTGGAACGCCTGGCGGAGGTGCTGGAACGCCGCGCGTGGGAATTCAAAGACACGCCGATGGTGGGGCGCACGCACGGCATTCACGCCGAGCCCATCACGTTCGGCTTCAAGCTGGCGAACTGGTATTCAGAGACGCAACGCAACATCGCGCGCTTTACTGCCGCTGCCGAAGACATGCGCGTAGGAAAGTTTTCAGGGGCGGTGGGAATTTTCGCCCACCTGACGCCGGAGATTGAAGAGAAGATTTGCGCACGCCTGGGTTTGAAGGCGGCGGCGGTTTCGT
>PLKR01000328.1:7116-7237 GCA_003140655.1 Acidobacteriaceae bacterium
GTGGTGCGAGGCAACGCGCAGGCGGGATTTGAAAACGTAGCCTTGTGGCACGAGCGCGACATCTCACACTCTTCGGCCGAGCGCGTGATTCTGCCCGACTCCACAACGCTGGTCGATTATC
>PLKR01000030.1:0-744 GCA_003140655.1 Acidobacteriaceae bacterium
TGCCGCACGCTGGCCCGCGGGCTATGGACCGGAGACCTTTATCGCCAGCTTCGCGCGCCATCAATCGGCGGACCTGAGCCGCGCCTATCCGGACTTCTATCACGAATCGCCGCACAACATCTTCCTCGACGCCCTGGTGGCGCAGGGTGTCGCCGGGCCCGTGCTGCTGTTGACGCTCGCCGCCAGCGGATTCGCGGCAGCCAGGAGTGTGCGCCGGGATCCGGCTGCGGGCGCGCTCGCGGCCGGGCTTGCGGCTATGACCATCAGCGAGCAATTTACCTGCTTCACGTTGCCCACCGCGCTGGCATACTACGTCACCATCGCGATGCTGGTATCGCTCAGCGTCCGCGCACCTCTGACACCGTGGCCGGTTGGCCGCCGCTGGCCGCGCGTGGCCGTCGCCNNGCGCTTGTGGATAGCCGAGGGCCTGCTCGCCGCAACGCGGCGCGATCTGGACGCCGGGCTGGTAGGCGCTGCCGCCAACCGCTATGTCCAATACCAGAATTGGTGCTGGCCCTACCCCAGTGCCGATCTATGGTATTCGCGCCGATTGGCGCAGATTGCCGGGAGCAACGCCGAACGGGTTATTCGTGTGCAAGCCTTCCAACAGGCCGGTCTGGCCGCGCAACGCGGCACCCAAACCACTGAAGCCGCATTTAACGCTTATTACAACCTGGCTGCATTCTACGCGCGCGCGAACGATTTCCGGCGCACTGGGCAGAGCCTGCGCGCCGCCATTTCCTG
>PLKR01000030.1:788-2624 GCA_003140655.1 Acidobacteriaceae bacterium
CTGGAACCGCCGCACAAGTAAAATCTCTCGTCGAAGCTTGGGCCGGAGTAAGTGGATCGACTAGAATCAAAGCGGAGGGTAATTATGCGGTTATCCGGGTTGGCTTTTACGATGTTAGTTTGTGCGTCTCTCGCGCACGCGCAGCCGGTGGTGGGCGCGGGCGGCGTGGTTAACGACGGCAACTACTCCGCACAAGGGGTCGCGCCCGGATCCATCGTAGCGATCTTTGGCACGAACCTGGCCACCACGATACCCCAACCAGAGACCATCCCGCTATCCACCACGTGGAGCGATGTTACATCCGTAACCTTCAACGACGTTCCGGCGGGGCTATTCTTTGTAAGTTCCGGGCAGATTAATGCGCAACTCCCGTTTAACGTGCTGCCATCGGGCCAGGAAAGCGGCACGGTGAACATCGTGGTCACCCGCACCAATGGATCGTCGGCCCCGCAGACTGTGACCGTGGTGCCGGCATCGCCCGGCATTTTCACCGCGAACGCAACCGGGCTTGGCCAGGCTCTTGCATACGACAACACCACTTCTCTTGTCGCCGCCGCGGCCGGCTCGGTTTCCGGACTTACCACGGCCCCCATCTCGCTCAGTTCCGGACACGCCTTGATCATTGCATGCACCGGACTCGGCCCAGTGACTCCGTCTATCGGCAACTACGTGGCCGCTTCGGACGGCATTCTCCGGAACACTGTGCTGCAGCCGGCCGTATTGATCGGCGGTGTCCAGGCGCAGTCCGTTTATTCCGTGCTCTCGCCGCAATTCGTCAGCGAGTATCAGATCGGCGTAGTGCCGGATCCCACCACCACGCCTACAGGTAACGCTGTGCCGTTACAGATCACGATCAATGGCGTAACTACTTCGGCCCAGGTCACCATCGCGGTCGCCCCGTAGNNCCCAGCCGTTACGTACGGATGAACGTATACCATCGACGGCGACTGGATCGATTTCGGAGATACAATCTAAGAACCATGCTTACCAGAGAACAGGCGCAGAAAATTACGGAAAAGGCGCTCTCGTTTTCCACCTTTCCGGAGTGCGACATCAGCGTGAACAGCTCGGAGAACGCGTTCATCCGTTTCGCGCTGAACGATGTGACTACCTCGGGTTTCACGGTGGAGCAATCCATGTCGATTTCGTCGGTGCGGGATGGCCAGAGCGGCAGCACGCGGCTCGACGAATTCGACGACGATTCGTTGCGCGAGGCGGTGCAGCGCACCGAGCGTCTGGCCATGATCGCGCCGCCCAACCCGGAGCGCGTGCCGCCGCTTGAAAAGCAGAAATATCCCGAGTTGGAGAACTATGCCGCCTCGACCGCCAGCGCGCGCAACCAGGCCATGATTCCGCACATTCGCGCGATCATCGATGGCGCCAAGGCGAACAACCTGGCGGCCGCGGGCTTCTTCGAGCGCTCGGCCGAGACGGCGGCGATCGCCAATAAACAAGGGAATTTCGGATACGGGCGGGCGACGGACGCAGGCCTCTCGGCGACGGTCCGCAATGCGGCCGGAACGAGTTCCGGCTGGGCCTCCCAACCGGCCGTGCGCATCGAGAGTATCGACGGCGCGGCAGTGGCAAAGGCGGCCATCGACAAGTGCCTGCGCTGGAAGGAACCCAAGCGGCTGGATCCTGGAAAGTACACCGTGGTGCTGGAACCGACGGCCACCGGCGATTTGGTGCAGATGATGGGTTTCGGCATGCAGGCCCGCGGCGCCGAAGAGGGCCGCAGCTTCCTGAGCAAGCCAGGCGGCGGCACACTGGCCGGCGAGAAACTGTTCCCGGAATTCGTTACGCTGCGGTCGGACCCTTACAACAGGCTGTACTCGT
>PLKR01000592.1:0-4781 GCA_003140655.1 Acidobacteriaceae bacterium
GTTACGTCAGGCTGCTTCTGAAACGAGTCTTGCACTTGCTGCGGGGAACCGCCCGCGACCGCGGGAACAATCCGCGCCTGGCCAAAGTAGGAAGCCGCGCTTCCGGGCTCGGGACGTTTAACGATAGTCAGGCCGATGACCACCTCGCGCAGTTCCCACGAGGTCCCGTTATGCATCGAAACCTGAAGTGAATCTCCGTCGATCGTTGCCGGTCCGTCCAGCTTGGCCATTTCGCTCCCCGGCAACTCGTCCAGCACCAACGGATCGGAGAGCAGAGAACTGGTCTTCGCACTGAACGAAAGACTGCAGCTGACATCGGGCGAGGAGACGCGAAAGCCCTTGCCTGCGGGCGCGAGAGAGAACACCAGCGACGAACCGGCCGCGCGCCGGCTTTCGGCGTCGTCCACTACTTTCGACAAATTGTCGTTATCGACGACCGTCTCGGACGAGGCAGGTTTCTTCCGCAGACTGCGCGCCACATCCCCCAGCGGGGTCTCGCCTGTGCCGTCTTGTGCGCAAGCGCGGGGAGGCAGCGCCAGCAGAAGCATTCCTGAAACCAGCAGGGCCAACGTCAGGCGGTTTGGTGTAAGTGTTCGCACAAGGAACTTAGAGACTTGCGAACCATCCTGCCCGCAAAGCAACCTGGCGCGGGGAAGGCATCGCGACCGCGAGATTATGACTTCAAACATGACTAATCAAACATGGTCAATCAAAACATCAATCGAACCTGGCTTGATCACCAAGACTCGCAGTGGTCTTTACCGATTGTAGTGAGAGTGAATCGTGAAGCGCAGGTTACCTGGCAAACTTTAGTGCTGGAACTCCCGAGCGGAAGGCAGGACCGGGCGCGCACGGACGAAATGGAAGCGCAACGGGGCGCGCGCCCAACCCTAAGCTTTCTACAGAAGACCGGAAGACCGCAAACGCGAAACCGGATCAGCCACCGGCTCCCGCCGGAACACCCAGCGGGCCACCGCGAAGCCCAATGCTGCGTAACACAGATGCATGAACCTCATAAATACCCCCAAACAAATACCCCCAAACATCCGAATCGGCCAATCACCTCAGGGGAGGATCAGCATCACTATCTGCAAAATAGCAGTGGAATCACGGCCGAGCAAGGCCTAACCGTGCCATTGCGGTGGCACGAAAGTAACAGGGCCTACCCCGCGAGTGCGTTGCGGCATGCGCTAGCAGAAAGTGTGACTCTTCAGCGAGTATTGCTTCAGCGAGTGTCTTTCGTCTCTGTCAGGGTCAGTGAGCATCCGTATTTTCAACGTCTCCCGTCTGACCTGCGGGTGGGACCACAACGGTGGAAAGATTGCTTTCGGAGGTCAGCTTCCGGAAGGCCGCCAGTTCGTGGCGCTGTAAATCTTCCCAGCGATTGAGCAACTCCCCGCGTTGCCGCCTCAGCTTCTCGAACACAAGCTGCTCCGCTTCGGTTGGAGCCGAGTCGGCACTGCTAACGTCCATCGCAAGGAAGGCCAGCCTGGCGTCGATCTGAGGCGGGTACGCCAGCGAATCTTCGTTCGCGCTGATGGTGAGGTTGATGAGTTGACCGCGCACCTCTACCAATTTTTTCTCGAGATCATCCGCCGACGACGCGATTGGTTTCGTGCTGGCGTTCTCCGGCAGACGCCGTTTGAGGCCGGCAACTTGCGACCGCACATCCTGAATCTGGTTGACCGCGTCGTAAACCAGGTTCAGTTCCTCATGAATCTGCATCAGCATGTTGAACTGCTGTGCCAGATCTGCCTGGCTGACGTTCACCCGGGGATCCAATTTCAACTCCAGCGGCGCAACCTGGTTCTCTCCGCCCACCGTCAGCCGCACCTGATATTGCCCCGGCGCAGCCACCGGTCCCCGTGCCCCGCCGCCGTATTCCCAGAGGTAATAACCGGGAACGCGGTGCGCTTCTTCATAGCGCAAATCCCACACGAAGCGATTTAAGCCAGCCTCCGGCTTGATCTCTTTTTCCGGCTTCTTGTCGTCAGGATCGAGGGGTTCGTCGAGCCGCTTGGTTTCGGCACTCGAATACTTGCGGATCAACTTTCCGGAGGCATCCAAGATTTCCAGCTTGGTTTCTGTCCCCGCTTTCGGCGCGTCCTTCAAGTAGAAATAAATCACCGCGCCTGCGGGCGGATTCTGTCCTGTCCGCTTGGACGGATGCTGCTCCCCGCTTTCGCCAGCCTGAATGCGGTATGCCGGACCCGGCGTGTAGAGATGAACATCCTTCTTAGCCACGTCGTCACTGAACTGGCGCAGCGGACTGACGTCATCCAGAATCCAGAACGCGCGACCATGAGTAGCGATCACGAGATCGTCGTCCTTGACCACGAGGTCGTGTACTGGAGTGGCCGGCAGATTCAGTTTGAGCGGCCGCCAATCCAAGCCATCGTTGAACGAAACGTAGACGCCGTTCTCCGTTCCCGCATAAAGCAATCCGCGCTTCTTCGGATCTTCGCGGACGGCGCGCACGAAACTGCCATCGGGAATTCCGTTGGTTAGTTTCGCCCAGGTCTGGCCATAGTCGCTGGTCTTGTAGATGTAGGGCCGAAGATCGTCGTCCTGATGGCGGTCCACCGCAACGTAGGCCGTGCCTGCATCCTGCGGCGAAGCCTCTACCTGGCTGACGCGGCTCCAGTCCGGCATATCCTTGGGCGTAACGTTGGTCCAATTCTTTCCTGCATCGCGCGTAATTTGGATCAGACCGTCGTCGGTACCCACCCAGAGCAAACCCTTGGTGACCGGCGACTCTGCCAGCGCAAAGATCGTGTCGTAGTACTCGGTGCCGGTGTCGTCCAGAGTGATGTCGCCGCCCGAGGGCTGCTGCCTGCTCTTGTCGTTGCGCGTGAGATCGGGACTAATCGCCTGCCAATGCATGCCTCCGTCCGTTGTTTTGAACAGACGCTCGCCTGCGTGATAGAGCGTATTCGGATCGTGTGGAGAAATCAGCACGGGAGCGGTCCACTGGAAGCGATGCTCCAGGTTGGCAGCGCCGTGACCGTCGGAAATGTCAGGCTGCTCGGTGATGGCTTTCACTTGCCCGATGCGCTTATCGAAGCGAGTGAGGTTTCCCTGATAATCGGCGGCATAAACGATATTCGGATCGGGCGGATAAGGCGCGATGTAGCCCGCCTCACCTCCACCCACGTCATACCAGTCTGACCGATCGATGGCTCCGTCATCGCTGCGGCTGGCAATGGCCACTGTGCCGCTGTCCTGCTGCGCGCCATACACGCGGTAGGGCACGACCATGTCGGTGGTGACGTGGTAGAACTGCGCCGTGGGTTGATTGTCTTCGCGCGTCCAGTTTTTGCCGCCGTCCAAGGTCACCGTAACCCCGCCGTCGTTGGCTGCGATCATGCGGCGGGTATCTCTGGGATCAATCCAGAGCCCGTGATTGTCGCCGTGCGGAACTTTCACCTTATTGAATAGGTGGCCGCCGTCCGTAGACTTATACGCGTCCACATCCATGATGTAGACGAGGTTTTCGTCTCTTGGGTCGGCGAAGATGTGCATGTAATACCAGGGCCGCTGCCATAGGCTATGACTGGGGTTGACGAAGTCCCAGGTCTCACCGCCATCTTCGGAACGGTACAGACCGCCCTCGGGATTGCGGGCTTCAATGAGGGCATAAACGCGATCCGAGTTTGCGGCGACAGCTATGCCGATGCGTCCATAGGCGCCTTTGGGCAGACCATGCTCTTCCAGGCGCTTCCAGGTTGTGCCCCCGTCGTTCGAACGGTAAAGTCCGCTTCCCGGACCGCCGTCGGCCAGACTCCACGAGGTGCGGCGCGCCTGCCACAGCGCGGCAAACAGAATATTGGGATTGCGGGGATCGAAGGCAACGTCAATGCCTCCGGTGTTCTCATCCTTATAGAGAACTTTCTCCCAGCTCTTGCCGCCATCGACCGTGCGGAAGATGCCGCGTTCGGTGTTGGGTCCAAAGGGATGGCCGAGTGCCGCGACAAAAACGATATCCGGATTACTCGGATTGATGATGACTTTGCCGATCGCACGCGTGTCACTCAGGCCAACGTTTTTCCAGGTCTTGCCGGCGTCGAGAGACTTGTAGACTCCATTGCCCTGCGAAATGTTGCCGCGTATGCAGGCTTCGCCCGTGCCGACGTAAATCGTGTTGTGATCGGAATTGGCCACCGCCAGGCTGCCAACGGATCCAGTTCCCTGTTTGTCGAAAACCGGCGACCAGGTCATTGCGCCGTCAGTGGACTTCCAGACTCCGCCACCAGTCGCGCCGAAATAGTATGTCGTGGGGTCTCCCGGGATTCCGGCTGCGGTCAGCGAACGTCCGCCGCGGAAGGGCCCGATCAAACGATACTTCATGCCCTTGAACGGTTTGTCTTCCGGCTTGCCGGATTCGTCTTCAGTGATGGCCTTCTGGTCGGAGGGGGTCGCCGCTGACGACGTGGCCTGGTTGGGCTTGACGGCCTTCGATTGACGCTCGGGCTTGGTTTGGGTAAAAGCCGCGCTCTGCGCCCAAAGCGCGAGTATGGCGACAAACAGCGGCAGCCGCCAAGTCAGCGGAGTCTTTCCAGATTTGTTTCTGCAAAACGTGTTCCGACCGGCCATGTTCGCATGCCCCCAGTGTGGAGAAATAGGAAAGTTAGAGAAGGACTAGATCGTTACTATGTTACTGCCGCACCAGCATAATGGAAAGCGCGCGGCCGCAAAGCGCGCCAGCTTTCACTTCTTCACGAGCAGTTGACGAGCCGCCTGGAGCTCTTTGCGTTTCGCGGCGTCAACCTTCGGGTAGGCAA
>PLKR01000592.1:4805-5612 GCA_003140655.1 Acidobacteriaceae bacterium
GCGGCAGAGAACTTCCAGTTTTTCTCCGGTTCGTCGAGCCGGGCCAGAAAACGCCGCTTCTGCTCCTTCTTTGAAAGGTGCAGAAAGAACTTGCGGATCACCGTGCCGTTGCGCGCCATGTGCCGCTCAAAGCTGCGAATATCTTCGAAGCGTTCTTCCCAGATGTTCTTCGTCACGAGCGTTGGCGGAAGCTTCTCGCCAGCGAGCACCTTGGGATGCACTCGCACTATCAAAACCTCCTCATAATAAGACCGATTGAAAATCCCGATGTGCCCGCGTTCCGGCAGATGCTGCGTCGTGCGCCACAAGAAATCATGCTGCAACTCGGTCGCCGACGGCACCTTGAACGAGTAGACCTGGCAGCCTTCGGGATTCACTCCAGACATTACGTGCTTGACGGTGCCGTCTTTGCCGGCGGCGTCCAAGGCTTGAAAGATGAGAAGCAACGCCCAGCAATCCTGAGCGTAAAGCTTGGCCTGCAAGTCAGCCATGCGCGCAATGTCTTTCTGCAAGTGTTCCTGGGCCTGCTCGACCGACTGCAAATGCCCGGTGTCGGCGGGATCGAAGTCTTTCAAGCGGAAATGCTTGCCGTCTTCTATGCGGTAGGATTTGGCTAGTTTGGCAGTTTTCATCGTCGGTCGCTTCCCAAGGCTCCGTTCGTAAGTCTACGAAGGTTCGGCCTCTTGGGCAACGTCGATTCACCAACGAGCGGCCAATAAGCGTAACAGCGATTTATCGCCAATGTAGACAATTGCCTAGTTGACAGCTTGGATAACTTCCTGTTTGCCGCTAGCCTTGATCGGAAAC
>PLKR01000118.1 GCA_003140655.1 Acidobacteriaceae bacterium
TCGGTCCGGGTAAGCGTCGAGCGTGGCTTCGACGCGTTGGCCTTGTGTTACGCGGGCGATGTACGATTCGCTTACATCGACTTCCATCTCCAGAGATTTCATATCAACAATGGTGGCGATGCCGGTGCGCGTAAAACCGCCGCCGGCGGAGACCGGGGACACCATTTCACCCACCTGCGCGTCTTTGGAAACCACGATGCCGGTGTATGGCGCGCGAATAATGGTATTGTCCACAGCTTGCTGCGCTTCGTTGATGCGCGCGATCGAGCCGATCACGGTTTGCTTGGCCAGCGCGATTTTTGCTCGCAAGCTGTCCGCACTCATAACCGCCGAGTCCAGGGCCTGCTGCGTCTCCACCCCCGCCGCCTGCAGTTTCTGTGCGCGACCCAGTTCCGTCTCGGCGTTTTTCAGTTGCACTTCATAATCGGCGATCGCGGCTTGCGAGGTGTCGCGGTCGGCTTTGGCGGATTCCAGCGCGCGCTGGACGTCAGAATCGTCGAGCGTGGCCAGGAGCTGGCCTTCCTGCACGTGCGTGCCTTCATCGAAGTGGACAGACGTGACGCGCCCGGTGATTTTTGCCGCAATGGTCGCGCGGCGGCGCGGCGTGACGTATCCGCTGGCATTCAGCAACGCTTGCCGACCCCCGGCCTCCGCGGCGCCGGCGGTGGCGACATCGACCACCGTTTTGGTGTTGCGGAAGGCATACGCTGCCGCGGCGATGCCCGCCAACAACACCAGCCCGAGCACCGCCAGCCCGACACGTTTGCCGGTCTTGCTGCCTTTGCGCTGACCGTCGTGGATGCGCAGGGACCCTAGATCGGGTTTCGGGACTGTGGAACTGGTTGCCATGCGGGGCCCTGCTCCTTGGGTTCGGTAGCCACTGCTCGTCTTACGCACCGCGGGACTGAAATGTTTCGGGGGCGCTCCCGAGTGGCCTGATTAAGAGGATATTGTAACTTGGCAGAAGGAATTTCGCTTCAGGGAAGATGGACCCGGAAGCTGGACGGGCCGGGCGAATGATTCTAAGGCCAGGTTAATGATGACCGCAGACGCGTTGCAACCGCGGTCTGTCGAGGACGTCTCACTGCTGTCGCCAGAGCCGTGGCGTCATGCTTGTACGCACCGCGACATCCTGCAAGATCCACTGTTTCTCAGTTTGGCGTGGTGGGAGCATCCTTGGCCGGTGGCCCGGACGATTTTTGCGCTAACTCCGCAGCTTGCTGTTCCAGGCGCTCTTTCACGCCAGCCAGGTACTTATTCATGACCGGCATCATGTTCTGCATGCCCTCGGCCATAATTGCCGGCAGTTCATCCAAAACCTTCTGGCCCGTCGTCGATGAGTAGAACGCCACCAGCGCATCAATATCCCTCTGGGTGAAATGCTTCTGGTAACTTGGCACCATGGCCTGCACCATTTCATCCATGGGCATGTTTTTCATCAAGTCGTCCAACTCTTTGTTCATGCGCTCTTCGAAGTCGACAGGCAGTTTGTCCTTATCCTTCAGATATTGTTCGTGAATCATCTGATGCATGGGCTTGGACATGGCCTCCGTCATGTTCGCCATCATTTCATGGGCATGCATCACCTGGAGGTAGGCTTCGATGTCTTCTTTCGTGGCAGGGGTATTCGGGTCGGTTTGTTGAGCGCGCGCGCCTGACGACAGAACGAGACACATAAAGACTAAGGGGAGAAGGCGTTTCATTGCGCTACCTCCGGAGTATGTTAGGTAAGGTAATGTAGCTATCCACATAAGTCCAGGAGTTTCCGAAATTCAGACAGGTTCGATGATTCTGAGCGGATCAGATGCAGTTGCGCGCTAGCACGAAAGTGGCTGATAGCGTTTTCTGCGCCCCTTGGTTGAAGCTATAGCTGAATTGAACTTCGTACGAACCGTTGTCGAAGATCGGGCCCAGATTTTGCAGAGTGCGACCTGTATTCAGATCCAAATAGTAGGGTGCGTTGGTGAACGTTCCCCCGGTTGCGGGATGACGAACGACAGTAACGCTGCCTGCGGTCGGCCGCCCGCTGTAGTCGATAACCGCAACGGGGAGTCCGTTGGTTTTGTACTGGTTCGTCGGACAGCCTTCGGTTCCCGTTATTTGAGAGCCAGAGGAATAGATTTTCGCGCCTGCCGGGAGCTTGGCCCCTGCCCCTTGGCCCGCCACCGAGGAATCGACGAAAGCGAAACCTGTGAGGCTGGCTGTTGCTGAATCCGGCGACGACGGATTGGCTGAGGACGAGGTAGGGGCAGAATTGCAGGCAAACAAACATAATGCGACGACGCAGTACGCTGTGATACTTGCCGGAATTCGCATGAAAATTTCCTGCCTTCTCAGTTAAGTGGATTTCGCCAGTACCTAGCGGAGGATCTTAGGACGCGTGGTTTGGCAAGTCAACGCACGGAAATTCNNATCATCCTACGGCGTCGCCGGGCGTACACAATCGTGGATGCCTCAACACACGCGCGCTAATGCAATTGGAATACTCCGTTGAAGCTAAGTTACTAATCGCCGGACACTTGAGCCAGCCGTCTTGGACGCAAAACTTCTGGCGCGCCTCTTGCACTCACAAACTCGCGGCACATCGAGTGGGGAGGGCACAATGCCACGATTCTCGGAAAATTGGATTAACGGTAAGGCCA
>PLKR01000635.1:0-127 GCA_003140655.1 Acidobacteriaceae bacterium
TTTGGATTGCAAACGGATGCGCAGAATCATCAGATCACGCTGGCTCCGCATTTGCCTGCGGACTGGACGTCGTTCGCTCTTCGGAATGTTCACCTGGGCCAAGTGAACCTGGGTCAGATCAATCTGG
>PLKR01000635.1:137-6365 GCA_003140655.1 Acidobacteriaceae bacterium
ACCGGCACAGGGGATTGCTGGGTGGAGTTTTCGCCCGCGTTCAGTTTGCGCAGCGAAGTGGTTTCCGTCGAGATGAACGGAAGGCCGCTGCCGTTTAAGATTCAGCCGAACAGCGAGGATCAGCATGTGTCAGTGCGTTTCCCGGTTTATGGCGGACCAAACAGCGTGATCATCCGGGTGAAGAATGATTTTGGGCTCGCGCTGGCGAACCAGCTTCCGGCGCTGGGCAGTACGAGCCGCGCCTTGCGTGTGCTTTCGAATTCGTGGAATTCTGAGCGCAACCAGTTGACCGTAGAAGTCTCTGGCGCCCCCGGCGCGCATTATGACCTCGGCGTTTGGAATCCGGAACAGATCAGTTCGGTGGAAGGCGCTATTCTCACCAAAGCGGGCAGCCTGCGCATCGAGATGGAAGTAAGCAACGTAGGCGATTACTTGCATCACAAAATCGTGATCCATTTCGGCAAGTCATGAGCAAAAAATGCCGCAGCCAATTTGACTCGCCGGGAAGAAGAGTTCAATCTCAACAAGGATTCGGTGCAGCGATAATTTCGGACGGAGGCCCAAGGATGAAGAACGTCATTTCACGGATCGCCAAATTCTTATTCTGCGTATGCATTTTAGCTTTGACGGCTGCCGCTCAAACGCCAGCTCATGCCGTGGATGCCGAGGGCCATCAATGGTGGCAGAACGCGGTGTTCTATGAGATTTATCCGCGCAGCTTCGCCGACAGCAATAATGACGGCGTCGGCGATTTGAAGGGGATTACGTCGAAGCTCGACTACTTGAAAGATCTGGGCGTGGACGCGATCTGGATTTCGCCGTGTTTTCCTTCGCCGCAGGTGGACTTTGGTTACGACGTCTCCGATTACGAGAATATCGATCCCATGTACGGAACGCTGGCGGATTTCGATGTGCTGGCCAGCGAGGCCAAGAAGCGGGGCATCCACATCATCCTCGATTTTGTTGTCAATCACAGCTCAGATCAGCACCCGTGGTTTCTGGACTCGAAATCGTCGCGCACGTCCGCTCATCGCGACTGGTATATCTGGCGCGATGGAAAGGGACCGGGAGAACCTCCCAACAACTGGGTGTCGGGGTTTGGAGGCTCGGCGTGGAAGTTTGATCCGGCGACGAATCAGTATTACTACCATTACTTTTATGCCGAGCAACCGGATCTGAACTGGCGCAACCCGGCGGTTAAGGATGCGATGTTCGATGTGACGCGCTGGTGGTACAAGCGCGGTGTGGCGGGGTTCCGGCTGGATGCGGTGGATACGCTGTTTGAAGACCCCAACCTCCAGGACAACCCCATCACCCGTCCCGGCCAGAACGCCTTTGGAGATCCATTCGAGAAGAACAAATACAACACCAAGCTGCCTGAGGTGCATGACATATTGCGCGGATTGCGCAAGGTCGCGGATGAACATGATGCGGTGCTGGTCGGCGAAACCTGGACGGCAGACGTCGCCGAACTGAACCAGTATTACGGCGAAGGCAATAACGAACTGCAATTGCCCATGGATTTCCTTTTCACCATGGTCAACAAACTGTCGCCCGCCGAATTCCGCAAGCAGATTGCCGCAGTGAACGCGGCTTCCGGCTGGCCCACGTTTGTGATCAGCAACCACGACATTGTGCGCTCCTATGACCGTTACGGCGATGGCCAGCACAACGACCAGATCGCCAAGCTGATGGCGGCGCTTTATCTCACATTGCGCGGAACTCCGATCATGTATTACGGGGAGGAGATCGGAATGAAAACCACGCCGCCGACGAGCAAGGAGGACGTGAGGGATCCGATCGGTCGGACGGGATGGCCAAAAGAGAAGGGCCGCGACGGCGAGCGCACTCCGATGCAATGGGATAGCGGCGAAAACGCGGGATTTTCCAAAGGGACACCGTGGCTTCCCGTGCCTCCGACTTTCAAGACGCACAACGTAGCCGATGAGTCGAAGGATCCGGATTCGGTTCTGGTGTTCTACAAGAACGTGCTCAAGCTGCGGCACACTAACCCGGCTCTGACCGACGGAAGCTACACCGCAATCAATGAGAGTGATGCGAACGTGCTTTCCTACCTGCGCGTTTATAAAGATCACGGAGTGGTAGTGGCGCTGAATATGTCGGACGCGCCGCAGAAAGTGACCCTTGAGTTGAAGGGCAACGGCTTCGCTGCGGCGAAGAGCCTGCTGGCGACGGGGAAATCGGGAGCGAGCGGAGGTGAAATTTCGCTGGAGCCCTTCGGCGTTTTTATCGGGGAGCTTACGAAATAACGGCACNNGGTTGCAAAGGCTCACTTTGTTAATTAAGCTAGTGTTCTCTTCAGTTTAAGCACTCAGCCGGGATGGCGGAACTGGCAGACGCAGCGGACTCAAAATCCGCCGGTACTTAGTACCTTGGGGGTTCGACTCCCCCTCCCGGCACCATGGTTCCCACCTAATTCCTTGGCCGCTCGACTTAAAAGGACCGGTCCCGGGCGATGACCGGCGTTCGCGATAACTTCGGTAACTGGTTTTAGGCTTCGGCTTTGACGTAAGCTGTCCCCGATGCCGGAAGGAAGTCAACGCTGTTCTCGCACCAAGATGGTCTTGCCGCTGCGCGTGTGGCTGAACGGGCAGGCCGGCGAAACTCAGCCCGCGCAATGGGCCCACACCATTGAAATCAGTCACATCGGCTGCCGGCTGGGCGGCTTGCGCACGGAGCTTTCTCCCGGGCAGATCATTGAATTACAACGAGGACAGCACAAAGCTTCTTTCCGTGTCATCTGGAGCAAGCAGCTTGCGGCCAACGAAAATCAGGCTGGAATCGAAGCGCTTGACTACGGAAGAAACATTTGGGCCGTGGAACTTCCGCCATCTGCCTTCGTTCCTGAAGCGTCAGCTTCCACTCGGAGGGCAACCCACAAAGTTATTCCATCAGCAGCTCCTTCCCGTATGCGCTGGGGCTTGAGCTTTGGCCTGCTGGTCCTCGGCTTGTCGCTAGCGTGGTCCCACTATCACGAGAATTTCTATGAGTCTGGACGCGTGGCGATTCAGCCTCCTGTGCCGGCTCCGCCCGGCGCCGAGGATCTCGCCCGCCTTACGCCCAAGCCGCATCCCGTGCCGGTTTTGCTCACCAAGACTTTGGACTCATCCGTATCGCGTGTGCATGTAGCGGAAGCCCCAATGGGACACGTGGTTTATCCCGTGGCTCCGGACGCCAGTATCCGAGGAAGAGTTCGCTTACAAATCATCATCGCGGCGAATGGAGTGGTGAAGCAAATTCACGCGCTCGCAGGGAAACAACCCCTCGCGGAAGCAGCGGCGCAAGCTGTGCGCTTTTGGCGCTACAGTTCATTCCCGGGCAGTGAGCGGCTCAGTGAGCGGGAGACAAGCGTTACGGTGAGCTTCCTCGGCGCCGACGCTGTCTCTTTGGAGTTTCCTTCGTCGAATGAGACGGTCCACGCAAATTGAGCTGCTCCTACGTCTTCACGAATGAATGAGTCAGCCCGGCAGCACCGAGGTTGGAATCTGCAGCGCCTGGTTACGGAGCGCGTCAAACAGAACGCTGGTTAGGTAGCGTTCGCCGAAATCCGGCAGGACCACCACGATCAGCTTGCCGGCATTTTCTTTCCTGGTCGCGACTTTCAAAGCGGCAACCACAGCGGCTCCCGACGAAATGCCCACCAGAAGACCCTCTTCCTTGGCCAGGCGGCGCGCCATGTTGATCGCGTCGTCGTTGGTTACCGTAACGACTTCATCGATGTAGTCCCGCCGCAGAATGCTGGGCACAAACCCGGCGCCAATGCCCTGTATTTTGTGGGGCGAGGGCTTGCCGCCCGAGAGCACTGGACTGTCCGCCGGTTCGACCGCAACCGCCTTAAACGAAGGCTTCTTCGGCTTGATGTATTGGCAAACGCCGGTGATGGTCCCGCCGGTGCCGATGCCGGAGATCAGAATGTCGGCGCGCCCGTCGGTGTCGTTCCAAATCTCGGGGCCGGTGGTCTCAAAGTGAATCTTGGGATTATCCGGGTTGTCGAACTGCTGCAGCATGAAACTATTTGGAGTTTGGGCGAGAATCTCGTTTGCTTTGGCGATAGCACCCTTCATCCCGTTCGGCCCCGGCGTGAGAACGATCTCCGCGCCAAAAGCGAGCAGTAGCACGCGCCGCTCCAGGCTCATGGTTTCCGGCATGGTCAGGATGAGTCTGTACCCTCGCACCGCCGCCACGAAAGCCAGGCCGATGCCAGTGTTGCCGCTGGTCGGCTCGATCAGTACGGTTTTGCCGGGCTGAATTTTCCCCGCCCGTTCGGCCCCGGTGATCATGCTGACTCCAATGCGGTCCTTTACGCTGGCGCAAGGATTCGAGCTCTCCAGTTTCGCCACTACATCGGCAGCGCAGCCTTCCGTCACCTTGTTAAGCCGCACGAGCGGTGTGTTGCCGATCAACTCGGTCACGTCATTGGCAATCTTCATAATCGTGTTTCCCCACGGGATCGGAGTGCGGACAGATGCATACTGTGCCTAGCAAGATTACTATCGCACCAAGTCTATAGTCCATGATGCAAATCACAACCCGATGATCGGCGACGCCAAACGGCTCGTCCTGTTTTCGTCAACTAGTGTGCGAGTGGCGGGGACTTGAAGAAAAACAAAAGATCAGACGGCGGTTGCTGGTTTCGCGTTATGAAATAAACCCCTGTTGGCCTAAAATGCTGGCCACCTGGCTTTACCAGGCGAATCGGCACGGAAGTGGCGCGTTTCCATGGCGGCAACGACTCAAGTTAACAGGGATAGTGACGTGGAGGTCCACGGAAAGGCTGCCGGTCCTTGCATATTCGTGCTATTCGGGGCCGCTGGAGATTTGACCAAACGTAAGTTGGTTCCAGCGCTTTTCAACCTGGTGAGAGCAAAGCTGCTTCCCGAGAACTTTGCAGTAATGGGTGTTTCCGTCGATGACCTGGGGGTGGAGGATTTTCGCAACCAGGTCACCGGGTTCCTGCCGACCGGGGATGACGGAAGAGACAGTCTGGAGTGGTTCCGGCAGCGGCTCTTTTACGAGCGTGGGGATTTTGGGGACGCAAACACATTTGTGAAACTCCGGGAGCGGCTCAACTCCGTGGACCTCGAGCGCCATACCGAGGGCAATTATCTTTTTTACCTGGCGACCGCGCCCAGATTTTTTGCGCCCATCGTTGAGCAACTGGGAAAAGCCGGGCTGGCGACCCAGGCGAACGGGCACTGGCGGCGCATTGTGATCGAGAAGCCCTTTGGCCACGATCTGGACTCCGCAAAGGCATTGAACCGGGAGATCAAGGGTGTGCTCCAGGAAAANNACCGTGCAGAACATCATGGTTTTCCGCTTTGACAACGCCATTTTCGAGCCGATCTGGAACCGGCGTTACATCGACCATGTGCAGATCACGAATGCCGAGACCGTGGGAGTGGAACGCCGAGGCGGTTACTTCGACACTGCGGGAACACTCCGGGACATGGTTCCCAACCATCTTATGCAGCTTCTCAGCCTGACCGCNNCTGCATTCCATTCTTCCACTGAACTCCGATGAGGTGTTGCAACAGAGCGTGCGCGGCCAATATGGGGAAGGGATGATCGATGGGGAAAGAGTGCCCGGCTATCGCTCAGAATCTGGAGTTGCTTCCGAATCGCGGACCGAAACCTTCGTGGCGTTGAAGCTCAACATCGACAATTGGCGATGGGCGGGCGTGCCCTTCTATCTGAGAACCGGCAAGCGGATGGCCCAGCGCCACACCGAGATTGCCATCCAGTTCAAACGCATGCCGTTCGAATTGTTCCGCAACGCTCCGTTCCGTACGCTGCACACGAACACGCTGGTCATACAGATTCAGCCGGTGGAAGGGATCTCGCTAAGCTTTGGCGCCAAAATTCCAGGAGCGCTGCTGCGGGTTGGATCGGTGAACATGAGCTTTGAATACTCGCGCTATTTTGGAACCGACGCCTATACCGGGTATGAGGTTTTGTTATACGACTGCATGATCGGAGACGCGACTCTGTTCCAGCGCGCGGATATGGTCGAAGCTGGGTGGAAGGTGGTCGATCCGGTATTAGATGTCTGGAGAGCGCTGCCTCCGCGCAAGTTTCCGAACTATGCATCCGGCACCTGGGGTCCGTCAGAGGCCGATCAATTGTTGGAACGCGACGGCCGGAAATGGAGGAAGATTGAATCATGATTCTTGCAGGTGACATCGGCGCTACACGCGCTCGGCTCGCTGC
>PLKR01000632.1:0-10763 GCA_003140655.1 Acidobacteriaceae bacterium
GAATGGAACTACGGTCAACATTATCCCACGTTTGTAAGTCCGAATAGCGCCGGGGTTATTTCCCTCATGGTTTTCAATGACGGGAACAACCGGTTGATGGATAGCAACAACGACGTGTGCGGCACTCCAGGAGTAGGTGCTTGTTATAGCAGCGTTCCCATCTTTCAACTCGATGAATCCACAAATACCGCCACGGTGCTGTGGGAGGACAATTTGCTGCCCTACTATTCCACATGTTGCGGCGATGCGTTGGTCCTGCCCAATGGCGATGTCGAGGTTGACGTCGCCAATGACTTTACAGTTACCCCAAACTACTCCGATATTCTAGAAGTCACCCAAACCCAGACTCCTGAACTAGTTTGGGAGATGCAAATTTATAATCAGCTGGCGTACCGGGGCATGCGCATCCCCAGTTTGTATCCCAATCAAATTTGGCCGGCCACTTTGCAGTCGGGCCAGCACCGCGTTCAGCCTGCGGTATCGCGGGCCAACGACGGAGGGGATCGTCGTTGAAGAGCGTGCAACAGGCTCGCGCTAGGAGCTAAGAGCTGGCAGCTAGAAGCTGCCCTCCTCCTTCATCACTCCGCGCTGCGCGATCCCAATGTTGTCGCGCGTCGTGTTCTTCACCAGATACATCATCTCGTCGGCCTGCCGGATGATGTCGTGCGCGTCGCGGGCATCGTGCGGATACGTCGCCAGACCGATGGAAGCACTCACTTTCAGATTAATTCCTTCCTCGCGGCAGAGAGTGCTGGCGCGCAACGCATCGCGCAACCGCTTGGCCACCACCAGCGCTTGATCCTTCCCGGTCTGCGGCAGCAACACCACGAATTCGTCGCCCCCGTAACGGAAGGCATAATCAATCAATCGCAGTTGCGCCTTCACCAGGTTCCCAATTTCCGCCAGCAGTTTGCTGCCCACCAGGTGGCCGTGCGTGTCGTTCACCACCTTGAAGTGGTCGAGGTCGATGAACAGCACGCTGAACTCGTAGCCGAAACGCGACGACCGGTAGACCTCGGTCTCCAGCGTCTTGTACAAGTGCCGCGCGTTGTAGAGTCCGGTGCAGTCGTCGGTGATCGTCAGTTCCTGGATCTTTTCTACCCAGCGCGCGTTCTCGATGGCGATGGCCGCGTAGTCGCAAAGCGCCCGCAGGAAGAAAACTTCCGGCTCGTGGAATTGCGCCAGGTCTACATTCACCAGTTGGATCACGCCCAGCACCCGCAGCCTCGACCGCAGCGGCACGCAAATCACCGAGCGCGTCTGCCAGTGCGTGCTCTCGTCGACGCGCTTGGCAAAGCGCGGATCATGTTCCACATCGCTCGAAATTACCTGTTCGCCGTGCTTTGCCACCCATCCCGCGATGCCCTCGCCCATCTTCAGCCGGACGTTCTTCAAAGCCTCCGCCGCATCGCCCACCGCAATCGCAAAGTAGAGTTCGTTCCGCTGCTCATCCACCATCAGCAATGACCACGTATCGGGACGGAAGTACTCCGCCATCTTTTCCATAATGGTCTGCAGAATGGAGTCAAGGTCCAGCGACGACGTGAGCGCTTTGGCCACGTCGTGGAAGATGGTCAGTTCCTGGCTCTGGCGGGTTAGCTGCGTGCCGGTGGCCTCGGACATGCCTGATTCCTTAGATCTCAGTCTGGACGGAGTGACAGTTCCAAAAAGTATATTGGCGCACCGCCGCAGGAGCAATGAACCTTGGTAACAGGAACCCCTAAAGCCAATGCGACGTATCAAATACGGCCAAGCCGAATCAGTAGCTTACGGCTGCGAGCCTTCATCGCAGGTGTACCGTTCCGAACAGCCTCACGCAGAATTTCCACCACTCTGGGTCGAAATCGTGGCTCGGCCTCAGCCAAGTCGGCCAGTCCCTGAAGCGCGAACGTCTTCACAATGGAACTCCGGTCTTCCAGATAACCGCTCAACAAGGACATCGCGACCTGTTGCTCCTTTGCATTCAACAGGAGCCGCGGAACCATGACCGCAAGATGCCAGCGCAACTCTTGTTCCTGCGCCTCGCTCATCAAGCCGAGCAGTTCCTTCTTGTAAGGCCGGAGCAATCCACGATGTTCCCGTGTGACTTTCTCGGTCGCGTCCGCGGCGCGCATGCGCACCAGCGGATCCGCCGACCACAAACCTGCAATCAGTTTAGGAAAAAGCTCTGCATCGTTGGACACCATGGCCGCGACTCGGTCCGCGTGCCCGATTGACCTTCGATCTCCTCCCACGAGGAGAGCAAGAATGTCTTTTCGCAACATGGAGAGGAGCCCGGATCACTATGATAAACCGCCCCAGACTTGTTCCGTGAAGCCCTGTGCCAGAACCATCGCAAGATCGCCATAGACCGTGCAGGAGCGTATTCTTAATTAATTATGCGAATGACCACGCGGCCCCGAATTGCGCTTTCCGCCGCCTTCCTGCTGGCGTTACTTTCCGTGCCAGCCCTGCCAGCTCAAAACGCAGCACCGGTCGATCCCAAGACCGTCCCCGTCATCGACGCCGGAATCGGCCCCTGCTCGGCCGAATTCACGGTCAATGATGCCTCCGGTGCGCCGGTCTATGATGCCAAAGTCCGCGTCCAGATCGCTTACGGATTCATGAACCTCCACAAGCTTGACCTGGAAGTCGGCACCAACGCCGCCGGCAAGGCCCGCTTCACCGGATTGCCCGACAAGCCCAGGCAAGGACTGTTTTTCCGCGCCTCCGGAGGCGGCCGCGAAGCCTCAGCCTTCGACGACCCCGCCAAGACCTGCGAGGCGGGTCTCGTCATCGCGCTCGAGAAGAAAACTCAATAACAGTTTTGGACAATCAGGGCGCTTCAACCCTGCGCTTTCGCCAAGGTGGAGAGTCACCGGATCGTCGTCCGAATCTGCCGCCAGCCCTACCGTGGAAGAGCGGCCTTTCCAGAGCCGCATTGGGTTGCGCAAGCGCTTATGGGCCTTAGCTCCCGAGGTACCTTCCCACCCTCCGGTAACATCTATCGCTCGGCAACGTCTGGCGTCTGCCCCCGCCTTCGCCTATGATTGTTACGTCTGGATGCGGACGGAAGCTTAACAGGAGTCGGACGTGGGCGCCTTTGGGGAAAAACTTCGCAAGCAGCGCGAGCTGCGCGGCCTCGAGCTCGATGACATCTCCAACAGCACGAAAATCAGTGTCCGCATGTTGCGCGCTCTTGAAGACGAACACTTTGACCAGCTTCCCGGCGGAGTCTTCAATAGAGGTTTCGTCCGCGCCTACGCTCGCCAGGTCGGACTCGACCAAGAAGAAACCGTAGCCGACTATGCCGCCGCCTTGCGCGAGAAGCACCTCCAGCAGTCCCTTCTGCAGGATTTCAGCGACCCGGCGCCTGAAATCACCCCTGCCGCCACGCTCGAGCCTGGCAACCACGAGTCTCCCGCCAACCAGCTTCCCGACAACGTTCTTCCCAGCGGCGACCTTCCCGCCAACAATAACGATAACGATGACAGCAACGATCTCAACCACGAGCTTCGCCGGGAAGACCCCCGCAGGCAGAGTCGCCGGAATGAAGNNAGTCAACCGAATCCGAGTAAAGACTCTCCCGCGTTGCCCGATTCCGCGACCCAGGCTCACGCGGCCAATCCTCCCGCCAGCCGCTACCGCCAAAAATATCCTGCAGGAACCCCCGACCAGCCCGCCGATGAGTCGTCCGCCCAGGTCCCATGGGGCAAACTGGCGATGGCTTTATTGCTGGTAACGTTGACTCTGGCCTTTTGGAATTTTCGCCCTCACGCCCAGCACAAGGCAGAATCGCACCTCGTAGCTTCTTCCGATCAATCGTCGGCGCCACTCTCCACGCCGGCGTCAACGGCAACCCAGCCCTCCGGCTCCGCCAGTTCGCCAACGGCCGGACCAGCCGCGTCCTCTACGACATCCGCCAGCCAACCTGACGCAAACCCGCCAACCACCCACAGGACTGCCCCGAAGCCGCCTCGTACCTTCACCCTGCTGATCCGCGCCGATGAAACCACCTGGGTCTCTCTGACGGCTGACGGCAACCCTGTCGTCGCCAACGAAACGCTGATCGCGCCCGCGCATACATCCGTCCGCGCCAGCCGCGAGATCGTCGTGAAAGCGGGAAACGCCGCCGGCGTCAGCTTCCTGCTAAACGGCAAAACCATCCCCGCTCAAGGCAACGAAGGCGAAACGAGAACCTATGTCTTCGACGCCACTGGCCTGCTGACAACACCCCAACCCCCCAGCGTAGATCGCTAGCAACGGGTCTGGGTGCCGATCATGCTGCAGGTAGTTAGCCGAGCCGGGCGCCCACCCTTCGTTTCTTGAAGGCAGGATTCCACGGTCGTTTCCCGCTCGCCGCCGCTGGACGCTCGAATCGTTCCGTCCAGCCTGCCAATTCCACTGTTGAATTCATCATCAGGCACCTGGGGCTAAAACTCATTGCACCACCGCTAGCGCTCTGGTAGCATTTTGATTGAATAGACGAGTGTCCGTTCCTTTTATGTGTTCGTTGCGAACGCCCGCAGCACCCCCCGGCATCGCCACAAGTAAAGTCCAAAGCAGCTTTCTAAGGAGAACAAATTTTGCCCTCAAAGAATCGAATTTTATTTACGTCCGAATCCGTAACCGAAGGCCATCCCGATAAAATCGCCGACCAGATTTCCGACGCCATCCTCGACGCCTGCCTCGTCGAAGATCCCTCCAGCCGCGTGGCCTGCGAAACCCTTACCGCCACCGGCCTCGTAGTCATCGCCGGAGAAATCACCACCAAAGCCTACGTCGATTTCCAAAACGTAGTCCGCGGCACCGTCCAGTCCATCGGCTACGACAACGCCGTCTACGGCTTCGACTGCAACACCTGCGCCGTGATCTCCAGCATCAACAAACAGTCCGGCGACATAGCCATGGGCGTAGACACCGGCGGCGCCGGCGACCAAGGAATGATGTTTGGCTATGCTTGCGGGGAGAATGAGGAGTTGATGCCTACTCCCATCTCGTTGGCGCACAAGCTGACGATGCGGCTCTCGCAGATGCGCAAGAATGGAACCCTTCCCTTCCTTCGTCCGGATGGAAAATCCCAGGTTACAGTGGAATACGATGCCAAGGGCAAGGTGCTGCGCGTGGACGCGGTTGTGATTTCCACGCAGCATGCCGAGACCGTCAGCAATGAGGAGTTGCGCGCGGGCATTCTGAAGCACGTGATCCAGGCGGTGATTCCGGCGCACCTGCTGGACGAAGACACCAAGTACCACATCAATCCCACGGGGCGATTCGTGATTGGCGGGCCGATGGGAGACACCGGGCTGACCGGGCGCAAGATCATCGTCGACACTTACGGCGGCATGGGGCGTCACGGTGGGGGAGCGTTCAGCGGCAAGGATCCGACTAAGGTGGATCGTTCGGCGGCTTACATGGCGCGGCACATTGCGAAGAACATTGTAGCGGCGAAATTGGCGGACCGTTGCGAAGTGCAACTGGCGTACGCCATCGGCGTGGCCGATCCGGTGAGCGTGCGGGTGGATACGTTTGGCACGGAGAAAGTGGATCCGGCGATAATTCCGGATTTAATTCGGGCGCACTTCAAGCTGACGCCGCGCGGGATTATCGACTCGCTGAAGTTGCGGCGGCCGATCTACAAAAAGACGGCGGCCTACGGGCACTTCGGGCGCAACGATCCCGACTTCACGTGGGAAGCGACCGACAAGGCAGCCTCGCTGGCTAGCGACGCGGGTGTGCGTGAGCCGGTGACGCACGCCGTGCGCAAGTAGACAAGCAGGGACTAACCAAGGTTCAACTCCGGAGATGGGCCGAAAGTGCCACTCCCTTAAGAGCCGGTTGGGTATGCTGAACTTTCCCCCGATTCGTGTATTCTGACTGAGCTAGGCAATCAAACTAATCTCTCAAATCAAATAAGGTAAACAGGAAACCAATCTAAATTTTCCAGCATGAAAGCGCCATAGGAGGCGTATGTCAACAGCAGCACAGAACAGCGATATCAAGAGCCTGGAACTGGCCGAACTGGGCAAGAAGCGCATCGAGTGGGCGAACCAGTCTATGAAGGTGTTGCAGATTATCCGCAAAGAGTTCATCAAGAACCAGCCGCTGAAGGGGATCCGCATATCGGCCTGCCTGCACGTCACGGCGGAAACGGCGAACCTGGCGATCTGCCTGCGCGACGGCGGCGCCGACGTGGTCTTGTGCGCTTCGAATCCACTCTCGACCCAAGACGATGTTTCCGCCAGCCTGGTGCGCGATCAGGGCATTTCGGTCTTCGCCATCAAAGGCGAGGATAACGACACGTATTACAACCACATCCTGGCGGCGATCGATCATAAACCGCATGTCACGATGGACGATGGCGCCGATCTAGTCACGATTCTGCACACTAAGAGAACGGACGCTCTCGAAGGCGTGATCGGCGGCACTGAAGAGACCACGACGGGCGTGATCCGGCTGCGGGCGATGGCGAAGGAAGGCGTGTTGAAGTTTCCCATCGTGGCGGTGAACGACGCCGACACCAAGCATCTTTTTGATAACCGCTACGGCACAGGGCAGTCGACCATTGACGGCATCGTCCGGGCGACCAACTTCCTGCTGGCCGGGTCAAAGTTTGTGGTGGCCGGCTACGGCTGGTGCGGCCGCGGACTGGCGAGCCGGGCGCGCGGCAATGGCGCGGAAGTGATCATCACCGAAGTCGATCCCACCAAGGCGCTCGAAGCCGTGATGGATGGTTTCCGCGTGATGTCGATGACCGAAGCGGCCAGGCTGGGCGACGTGTTCTGCACGGTCACGGGCAACAAGAGCGTGCTGACCAAAGAGCACTTCGAGTTGATGAAAGACGGCGCGATCATTTCGAACTCCGGGCACTTCAACGTGGAGATCGATATTCCGGCACTTGAAAAAATGTCGTCCTCAAAGCGCACGACACGCACTTTCGTCGACGAGTACTCGTTGAGAGACGGGCGCAAAATCAATCTGCTGGGCGAGGGACGGCTGATCAATCTGGCGGCGGCCGAGGGACATCCCGCGTCGGTGATGGACATGAGCTTTGCCGACCAGGCGCTTTCGGTCGAGTACATGGTGAAGCATTTCAAGACGCTGGAGAAAACGGTCTACCGCGTTCCCGACGAACTCGACAAGCGCGTGGCCAAGCTGAAGCTGGAGTCGATGGGAATCAAGATCGACCGTCTGACTCCGGAGCAGGAAGAGTATTTGGCAGGGTGGTCGGAAGGAACTTAGGGCAGTAGTCAGTGGTCAGTGGTCAGTTTTTCGGCGGGGCGGCGAGAGTCGCCCCGTTTTATTTTCGTGTGTTATGACCGGCGCCCCGCAGTGAAAGCAGCACGCGTCCTTACTGGCGCAAGAAGCCGTGGCTTACGCCGCTGGAATCAATATAGTTGCCTGTGATTTGTCCGGTCGAGTTAATGTAAGCGGCCACGGTGCCCTGGTCGGCGCCAGTACCCGCGCCTGGGACGCTGAACTCGATGAAGGCGCCAGTGGGAGTTCGCACATAGCCGTGAAACACCGAGTTCGTATCGTAATAGTCGCCCACGATCGTTCCACCTGGAGTGATGTTATTCGCTGAGGTGCCGATGGAGTTTGGAGCGTCAAAGGTGGTAATCGCGCCGTTCAGGCTCACGAAGCCATGAATACTGGTCGAGTCGATGTAGGTACCAGCAACCGTCTCATTGGAGCTTAGTCCGGCGATCAGAGTGTCCACGCTGCCCGATGGAGTGATGGTTGTAAGAACGCCAGCGGGAGTACGCAAGAAGACCTGATACACATTGCTGGTATCGCTGGAGTCTCCGGCGACGGCTCCGGCATCGGTGAGTCCGCACAAACCAGCGGGAAAAGTGCCCAGGCCAGGACCTGTGCCGGCCCCGGGAGCGTCGAAGCTAGTGAACCTTCCGCCGGGAGAACGCACGTAGCCGTGCGTTGTGCCGTTTGAATCGGTATACGATCCCGCGATTTCCCCCTTCGTATTAATGTCGGAGGCCCCAGTGCCTTGGCCAGAAGCTGTGCCGGCTCCCGGAGCATCGATCGTCTTGAATGTGCCGCTGGGCGAGCGCAGGAAGCCGTGGGCCACACCGCTTGAGTCCATATAGGTCCCGACAATTACCAGCGCCGAGTTAATGCCACCGGGGAACGTGCTCTGGCCGGGACCGGCTCCGGGAGCGTCGAAGGCTGTGATTACGCCGGCAGCGGAGCGCAGGAAGCCGTGGTACACATTGCTGGAGTCAATGTACTCCCCCAGGATCGAGCCGTCGGCGACGATGCCAAAGGGGATTGTACCCTGGCCAGAGCCTGTGCCGGCTCCTGAAACATTGAACTTAATGATAGTGTGCGATGCAGGTACTCGCTGAGCGTGGGCCGGAAACGAAGAGGCCGCAATCACAAACGCGAGCGTCGCCAACATGGAAAGCGAAAGAAAACGGGAACGCGTCATGGGTAAATCCCTCCCATGGTAAGTGGTTGATGTTCTTGCCGTCGTCAGGACGTGCGGATTATAAGACTTGAGAGGCAATTCTAGCGCAAGAATATTTTTCAGAGCGTTTCCCCCGTGTGCAAGAACTTGCCGGTTACCCCATCCTTCGCGCTCTTGCGTAGGGTGGGATTCCACGGTCGTGTGTCGCTTGGGGTTGCCTCGACGGCTCCCGCTGCCTAGAGAACTCCCTGAGACGGTTGAGGCACGAGCAGCAGCGTAGGGATCCCTTCGGCTTCGCTCAGGGCAGGCTCTTCGGCTTCGCATGCGGATTCATGAGGCGAATCCGCATGCTTCGGTCAGGATGACAGTATGTTTTCAAGGGCGTGTCTCAGCGGCTGAAGCCGGGTTCCTCATTTGCGTGCTTTACGCGGCGCTGAAGCGCCGCTCTTCCACGGTACTGCAGGCTCCGTACTTGCCCTTGCAAAATCAGGATCAAGGTCAAAGGCAGCGGACGAGGGCGTCCGCTCTACACGAACGGCTTGTGCGGCACGAGTGAACTCATGCCCTTCCCGAGCATGCCTGCCGCGGCCTGTCTCTCGGTATATATGTCGTATCTACTTTGGTATATACTACGTATCACAGGAGACGAAAGGGGGCACATGCCGACAGCGCAGATTGTGAAGTGGGGGAACAGCCTGGCGGTGCGGATTCCGAAACCAGTGGCGGAAGAGGCGGGGGTGCGGGAGGGTGATCCCATCGTGATCGAAGCGGCGGCGGGAGAGATCAGCCTGCGCCGGAAGCAAAGAACTCCTACGCTGAAAGAACTGGTGGCGCAGATCACGCCGGAGAACCGCTATGAGGCGACGCCGGCTGGGGCGGAACGCGGAAAAGAGAGCGTGGAGTGGTGACGCGGCGCGTGTCACCTTCGGTCACGCCTTATGTGCCCCAGGCGGGCGATGTCGTTTGGCTCGATTTCGATCCGCAGGCGGGGCGGGAGCAGGCCAAACGGCGTCCGGCGCTGGTGGTGACGGAGCAGAGCTACAACCGGGCCAGCGGACTGGTCATCGTGTGTCCGCTGACCAGTCGGCGAAAGCCCTATCCATTTGCGTTGCCCGCGACCATCGATAAGGTTGAGGGCGCGGTGCTGGTGGATCACATTAAGAGCATGGATTGGGCGGCGCGCAAGGCGGCGTTTCACTCCAAGGCCGATCCTGCACTGTTAACTAAGGCGCGGGCTTACCTGGGGGTTCTGCTGGGGATTCGGTAGTTTGGGAAATGCGCCAGGTCCCTCTATTGCGGCGTCGCTGGCGCTGCAGCTTCGATGTCGTGTTCAGGGCGTGGCAACCAGCGACGAGAATCAGTAGTGACGTAGGGATCTTTCGACTGCGCATGCCGATTCGCTTCGCTCGTCGGCATGCTCCGCTCAAGACGACAGCGGCGGCTGGATTGCCGCGGGTGCGGCCGGCGCGACAGCGGATGGCTCGAGGGCGCCGCCGCAGTAGGGGCAGAACTTGTCGCCCAGATCTACCGCGCGTTGGCAGTGTGGGCAGACTGGCTGAAGGCGGTTGCGGCAGCGGGGACAGAAGCTGAAACCCGGTGCGACTTCGGCAGCGCATTGCGGACAGTGGGCGGTGCGCGGTTTGCGCAAGATGAAATAGAGGACGATGCCCAACCCGTTGGGGACGAACATTGCAAGCAGCGTCCACCACAGGCGGCTCATGCCGCGCCGGCCCGCGTCCCGGTTGATGTAGCCGATCAGAATGACGTAGCAGGCGAGCAGCGTTCCCGCGATGGCGCCCAGCAGGCACCGCACTGCAAACGGAGGGGCTTTGGGATCCCTGCCTATGAAGACCACAAACAGCACGGGAATCGCCACGAATACCAGGGCGGCCAAGGCGTAGGCCCACGGCGAAAGAATGCGGAGCTCGTCTTTGAATCGCGAGGAAGTTTGACTGCTCGTTGTCATATTAGTCTCCTGACTCTGTACTTCGTTCCAGCAAGAATCTTGTTCCTGCTGCGATTAATGCTCGTTCGATTAATGCTCGTTCGATTAGCCCTGGTAAGAACCGGTGCGATCCGGCAGGTGCGTATCCTTGGCCAGCAGCAGTATTGCCGCCACCAAAGCTGGCATCACGCAGAAGACCAGGAAAGCTACTTGCCACACCGATGAAGGCAACTGCGCCCGCGCGCCTAACCATTCAAAGCCTCGCCACAGAGCGACNNGTGCTGAGTAGCGCGCATAGGGTCACGGCTGTACAACTAACCGAAACCATCCACAGGCGTTCTCGATGGCGCTGCAATTCCAGGGCGCGGCGGCGTACCCTCATCTGCGTCGTTGAGACGAGGCTGCGCTCGGCGG
>PLKR01000632.1:10840-10969 GCA_003140655.1 Acidobacteriaceae bacterium
ATGAGGCACAGGTTTCGAGGTGCGCGGCCAACCACGCATTCGACGACGGTTGATCCTGACGCCGATCGGCCGCGGAAAGCGCTTCGGGACCGGATAATGCAATCAGGTGCCGTGCCCGTTCATGCGCGT
>PLKR01000124.1 GCA_003140655.1 Acidobacteriaceae bacterium
CTTCCGCCGTGACCGCCAAACACAATTCGCACAGTCTTAAAAATAATGGCTAAATCAAATGTAATCGAAAGATTCTTCAAGTAGAACAAGTCGTATTCCAGCTTCTTAAAAGCGTCCTCGACACTGGCGCCGTAACTGTATTGCACTTGCGCCCATCCGGTGAGACCCGGACGTACGGAGTGCCTTTCATCGTAATACGGGATTGCTTTCCGGAGGTCTTCCACGAAGACCGGGCGTTCGGGCCGCGGCCCCACAAAGCTCATGTCCCCGCGTATCACGTTGATGCNNGCGGACGGGGGCCGACCAGGCTCATCCGGCCCTGCAGTACGTTGATGAACTGCGGCAGTTCATCCAGCCGGTATTTCCGCAACATGCCTCCGATGCGCGTTACGCGCGAATCGTTTTGGGTGGCCCATTGCGCACCGCCCTCTTTTTCCGCGTCGATTCGCATGGAACGGAATTTCAACACATTGAAGCACTTGTCCATGCGGCCCACCCGGGTCTGACGGTAAATGACCGGTCCCTTGGATTCCAACCGTACCGCCAATGCCACCAGAAGCATGATCGGCAGAGAGACCACCAACCCCAGAATGCCACCCACCAGATCCAGTACGCGCTTCAGCAGATCGTTCCAGTGCGACCTGTGAAACCCATCCGAAAACACAAACCAACTGGGCTTAACCGAGCGAAGAGCCACCCGTCCCGTCAGCGCGGAAAGCGCGCTGGAGGCGTCATCCACGCGCACGCCTTGAACCCTCAGGGTCACTAGTTCTCTTGTCGGCAACGCTCCGCGGCGGTCTTCCAGGGCAACAATGATTCTCGCTATGCCATATTGTTTGGCAATGGCCTCCATCTCCGAGGCCGCACCCAGCACCCGGAACCCAAAAATCTCCTCTCCTTCTCTTTCGCCCGCGACGCCGCCGACAAATCCTTCCAGTTTCATGCTGAGGTCTTCACGGCGTGTCAGCTCCCGAGCCAGTTCCAGCGCCAGTTCGCCCGTGCCTAGAATCGCCACTCGTTGCACGGGTGCGGTGATCTGCCAGGCGCGGTCGAGGAAATTTCTGCTCAGGAGTACTACCCCAGCGACCAGGAGCATCGCAATAATGAAAACCCCCCGGCCCAACAGCAGACTCGGAATCAGGAAATACAGCAACCCCAACAGCAGGCTGGCGGCGCCTATGGATTGTTCGATTCTCAGAACCCGCTCCATCGCACCGTAGCCCGTTCTGAGATCGTACAAATCGTTGTAGTAAAAGCACGCTAGGCAAACCACCACCACAGCCCCACATTGCACAGCAAACTCCGGAAACGTCATGTAACTCGCCAGTTCCGCGGGTGCATTCCAGAATCGCAGTTTGGCGGCGCAAAGCAACGACAGCACGACAAGCACGCCTTCCATAACCATCAGCAGAATGCTTTTGGCGGAAACGTACTGGTTAAAAATCCGAATCATCGCGCCTCGGAGGATGCCGTGCGGGGTTTTTCATCCCGCAGGTTGCAGTTCTTCATCTTGTACATCAAGGACCGGTAACTGATCCGCAAGGCTTCCGCAGTCCGACGACGGTTCCAGCGATGTTGCACCAGGGCTTCCATAATGATTTGCGCCTCAATCCGCCGCGTCGCCTCACGGATGCGCTCGCGCAACGACCCCGCATCCCGCGGATTCTCCTGCACGTCCCCAATACCCTTTCGTCTTGGCACTGCGCAGATTGCCATTCCGCCGCTCCTTTGGAAGTACACACGTCCTTCGTTGCGCTGATTGTGCAATTTGTCGACCACCATAAAACCTCGCAAGGTCCCTGAAATCTTCCCGAAGGGAAGACGTTTCTTTTGCACATATTGCGAAACTTTGTCGCACATTCCAATGGCCCGCTGGCATAATACTGAAGCGCCAATCCGCAAGGATGGCGTGAAACGTGCTAACTTGTCACACTTGCCGATAGGAAACACAGCACTGGCCAATGCCGAGCCGGTTTACGCAGTATCGACCACGCCGCTCACCCGGATTAAGGTTGCCATCATTGCCGCGCTGACGGTGGCCTTGTACTGGACNNTGGAATGTGGAGGCATCTTCTTACGGGATGCTGGTTCCGCCGATGGCCCTGTATATCGTCTACCTGCGGCGGAAGATCACCTTTTCGATTCCGGCTCGGCCGGACCTCCGCGGCTTATGGCTGGTTTCGCTTTCCTGTTTCGTTCTCCTGCTCGGACAAATGGCTGCTGAATTCTTTCTCGCCCGAATTTCGTTTGTCCTGCTTCTGGCTGGCCTGACGTGGACCTTCTGGGGGTTGCCCCGCGTCAAAACTTTGACTTTTCCGTTTATCCTGCTGGCCACGATGGTGCCTCTGCCGGCCCTTATCTATAACTCAGTCGCGGCTCCTTTACAGTTGTTCGCTTCCGCGGCCGCCACGGATTTAGCGCAGTTTCTGGGTGTTTCCATCTATCGCGATGGAAATATCATCCACCTGGCGACCACGTCTCTGGGAGTTGCCGAGGCCTGTAGTGGCCTGAACTCTCTCTCCTCCTTGCTGGTAGCCTCCTTGCTCCTGGGGTTTCTAGAGGAAGCGTCTCTCCTGGGGCGCATTCTCCTTTTTGTCCTCTCGGTGCCGCTTGCCATAGCAGTCAATGTAGTGAGAGTAACCGGCACTGCGCTCCTGGCCGACTACCGACCGGAATTTGCGATGGGGTTTTATCACATGTTCTCCGGATGGTTGGTTTTCATTGTTGGCTTCGGAATGCTTTGGTTGCTCGGAAAAGTCCTATTTCGGTGGACCGCAAAATCATGACGCTCCGTCTGCGCACTATATTTTCCTGGCATCTGATAGGCACGTTTCTGTTGCTTGGGGCGACCTTGGCGGCCTCAAAGATAACGGAGAACCGCAAATCGTCAGCGCTGGCCGTCCCTCTTAACACGATTGACCATCAGATGGCGGGTTTTGCGGGGACCGATAACCCGCCTTTAAGCGAACCCCTGGTCAACACGCTGCTCGCCGACAGTTACCTGTTGCGGACGTATCGCAAGCCCGGCATTCAGGCCGATCTATTTATCGCCTTCTACGCCCAGCAGCGCGCCGGCGAAACCATGCACTCCCCCAAACACTGCCTGCCGGGCGCCGGTTGGGAGATATGGAATTATGCAACCACGGAGATTCCGGTAAAAGGCCGCTTCGTCACCGTCAATAATTACTCCATCAGCCGCAACTCGGACCGCATGCTGGTTCTCTATTGGTATCAATCCCCGGGGCGCATTATCGCCAGTGAATATCGCGGCAAGTTCCTGCTCTTGCGCGACGCCATACTGCACAACGCCACGGCCGGCTCGATCGTCAGGATTATCGTTCCAGATCAGCCCGGCGCGCTCAGTGAAGCCCGCGCGCTTGCCGCTGAGCTGATTCCCCAGCTGCAGCGCTGTTTTGGCTATTGACGTAGCTGTTTGTGTTCGTGGCGCCGTCATTGGCGATTGAATTGCATGAAGCCACTCAAAGGAAAACTGGATTCATTTATGACGACAACACTGGCGGCGGAAACCGCCTCTTGGGCAGACAAGCTTACCAGCAAGATCACCACCCGCACCGCTCGCGTAGGAGTTGTTGGACTGGGCTATGTCGGACTGCCTCTAGCCGTGGAATTTGCCAAAGCCGGCTTCTCCGTTACCGGAATCGACCTGGTGGAATCGAAGGTAGCCCGGTTTAACGCCGGCGATTCCTACGTTCAGGACGTTTCCCGGGCCGATATGTCCGCATTGACCAGCCAGCAAAAGCTGCGGGCCACCACGGATTTCAGCGTGATTGCCGAACTGGACACAATCAACATTTGCGTCCCGACGCCGCTGCGGAAAACCAAGGATCCCGACATGAGCTATATTGTGTCGGCGTGCCAGGAGATGGCCAAATTCTTCCACCCCGGGATGCTGGTGATTCTGGAATCCACTACCTATCCGGGCACCACCGAAGAAGTCGTGCTGCCGATGCTGGCGGCGTCCGGCTTGCAGGTGGGCCGCGACTTTTTTCTGTGCTTCTCGCCCGAGCGCGTCGACCCAGGCAATCCCAAATATCAGACGAAGAACATTCCCAAGGTGGTCGGCGGCGTGACCCCGGCTTGTACCGATATGGGCGCTCTCTTCTACGCCCAGGCTCTTGAGACCGTGGTCCCCGTTCGCTCCACGCAAGTCGCCGAGATGGTGAAATTGCTAGAGAACACTTTCCGCATGATCAACATCGGACTGGTGAATGAGTTGGCCATAATGTGCGACCGAATGGGGATTAACATTTGGGAGGTCATTGACGCCGCCGCTACCAAGCCCTTCGGCTTCATGCCGTTTTATCCCGGGCCGGGGCTGGGCGGCCACTGCATCCCCGTCGACCCGTACTACCTTTCCTGGAAAGCGCGCGAGTATGATTTTGCCACGCGGTTCATCGAGCTCGCCGGCGAGATCAACACGGCGATGCCGTATCACGTGGTGGACGCTGTTGCCAGCGCGCTCAACGAGCGCCAGAAGAGCCTGAAGGGTTCCAAAGTGCTGTTGATGGGGGTCGCGTACAAGAAGGATGTGGACGACATGCGCGAATCGCCGTCGCTGAAGCTGCTGCAGCTGCTTACCGAGCGCGGGGCACTGATTAATTACAACGATCCGTACTTCCCGGAGATTCCGAAGCTGCGCCACTACAATTTCCCGAACAAGCGGTCGGTCGCGCTGAGCCCCGCTACTATCGCCAGCTACGATTGCGTGCTGATCGCCACCGATCACACCAGCTGCGATTACGAAGCCATTGTCCGGGACGCGAAGCTGATTGTGGATTCGCGGAACGCCACGCGACGCGTCAAACAGGGCCGCGAAAAAATCGTCCCCTGCTGAGCCTGCCTGCCAATGGGCCGCCTGTTAACTCGAAGGGTTGCGTAGGACTTTAGTCCTATTGTCGGGGACGTACCCTGGTCCTATCGTTTGGTCTCATGGGCGCTCCCACGGCAGTATCGCAGGAACGGTCAAGTCTAAAGCTCGATCCGGGGCGCAGGCGGAGCATGCGCGTCCTTCTGAGCGTGCCGATCCACGTGAACGGTAAGGACAAAGAGGATCAGGAGTTCACCGAGGAAACGCGCACGCTGGTGGTCAACGCGCACGGCGCGCTGATTTCGCTCGGTGCCCGCGTAACGGCTGGCCAGCAGGTCACCGTGTCCAACAAATCCACCAGGAAGTCTCTCGACTGCCGTGTCGTCCATCTCGGGAATGCCACGGCAGGTAAGGTACAGACGGGGATTGAGTTCGTGCAGCCGTGCGGATCGTTCTGGCAGATCGATTTTCCGCCGGATGATTGGGTCACGCCGGAAGATTAGTTCGTCCCGCCTCGAAATAAATTCCACAAGGCATCATTGCGGCGCTGGGATCAGCTCGGCCCGTAGCGTTCCGAAAGGCAAAGTTGCCTGGAGCACCACCGGTGTGTGCGCCGCGTCGGTCGCTACCCATACGGCGATGTGGATCGCCGTCATTTCCTTTTCGTGCTGGAAGACCCTGACCGAAATGCGCGACGCCGTGAAATTGCCGGCGGGAACCGTGACAGCCTCGCCCGCACTTTCGCGGCGGGCGCGCATGTCGAAGATGTCCTTCCCGTCGTACACAGGTGCATCGAGCTCCGGTGTGCGCTGCCAATCCGCTGCGCGCAGGCTATAAAGCGCGCCGAGCGCGTCGCGCGTGCCCGACAGGACGATGACGCTTGCGCCGGGCGCTCGGGATTTCTGGCCCGTGGCGACGAGATGCTGCACCTGATCCGAAATCTTCCCCAGCTCATTGAGATGCGTTTCGAACTGGCGGCATTCGAGCGATTCAGCGTCCGTGTAGGAATCGAACTGATCGTCGATCGGGAATAGAGTGCTCACAGGGCTGAGCGTTTGCGCTACGGCACGGAAATGCCAGGTCTGCCAGCCAAAGAGGACACGGCGCTCGGTCACGCTCAATTGCACGGNNCAATTGAGCGTCTCACCGGCGCGAAATGGCACAGGCTGTTCCTTGACAGCGGCCGCGGAAAAAAGGGCCAAAAGCGGCGCGAGCGCTGCGACAATGATCCAAATTGTGACAAAGCGCGTCTTCATCCGGGAGCCTAAAAAAGCAAGTCGTGATTCTTGCCCGGCCGAGGCGCGCCGGGTATATTCAAGCGTACCCGAAACGCGCGGCACAATCATCACAGCGTTGCGAGAAAATCCAATCGCGAGATTCACCGCGATGCAGGCGATTTCCGCGCAGCGGGATTTCGCGCGGGGAGGNNTGGACGAGCTCGTTCGCCGCGGGCATTCCGTGGTCGTGCTCGACAATCTTTCGACGGGCAAGGAATCAAACCTTGCGGGCGTCCGCAGCAAGATCGAATTGAACACCGGCAGCGTCACGGATCTGGCGGCGGTTCAGGCGGCGTGCCGGGGAGCGGAATACGTGATTCACCTCGCCGCGCGGACTTCGGTGCCGCGGTCGGTCGAGGATCCGCTGGGCACGAATCACACCAACATTGACGGGACCCTAAACGTCCTGGTGGCTGCGCGCGATGCGAAAGTGCGCCGATTCGTCTTTGCCGCGTCATCGTCGGCATACGGGGAGACTCCGACGCTGCCGAAGGTGGAGACGATGCAGCCGGACCCCATCTCTCCCTACGGCGTGACGAAGTATGTCGGCGAACTCTACGCGCAGGTTTTCGGCCGAGTGTACGGCCTGGAAACTGCGTCGCTCCGATATTTCAACGTGTTCGGCCCGCGGCAGGATCCCACGTCGCAATATTCGGGCGTGCTTTCGCGATTCATGCTCGCGGTGATCGAAGGGAAACCGCCGGTGATTTACGGCGATGGCGAGCAGTCGCGCGATTTCACTTTCGTCGAAAATATCGTGGACGAAAGTTTGCGTGCTTGCGAGGCCGGCGGAGCATCCGGGAAAGTATTCAATGGTGGCACTGGCGTCCGGGTCACGCTCAACGAAGTGCTGCGCCAGCTCGAGAAGATCACGGGAAAGAAAATCCCGGCTAAGTACGAACCAGCGCGCAGCGGCGACATCCTTCATTCGCAGGCCGATATTTCGCTCGCCCGGAAAATTCTGGGTTACGAGCCGCGCGTGCTTTTCGAAGAGGGGCTCAAGCGCACGTGGGACTGGTACCAAGCGGCGTACGGGAAGAAGTAAGACGCGTTATCTCGTTTCTCGACTCAAGNNATCAATGACTCGGCGATTCGCCGTAGATTCTGACCAAGCCGAAACGCGACTGAGGTGGCGAGCTTCGCTGGAACGGAATTTGCGTTCGGCTTAAAGCTTCGCTCGAAGCGCGGGATGGCGGGTAACGACATCGGCGTGCGAGGAAGCAAAAGTTTCTTTGGGGGCGCTGGGGCTGCGACGCCAGCAGTGCGCGAAGCCGGATTCAAGGCGGGGTTCACAGCCGCCGCCGCTTGAACCGGAGGAGGCTTTTGGGCGGCGGGCGAAGGCATTACGGGCGTCGGAGCTGCGACGGGAGNNCGTCCGGCGGCACGGCCAGCGCATCTCCCGTGCTGACGTTGCCGAAATCGAGGGACCGAGGAAACGGCTTGAAGTCATCGAATTGAAACTCGCGCGCGACCTCTTCCACGATCTTGTGCGGTACCGGTCGAAGTCGCCCGTTGTAAGCAGTCATGAGGGCCTGCTCGCAGAGCAGATTGAAAACACGCGGAGTGCCGCCCGAGTGGAAGTAAACGGCGTCCA
>PLKR01000311.1:0-1167 GCA_003140655.1 Acidobacteriaceae bacterium
TTGGCCGGCTTGATGTCGCGATGAATGATTCCCTTGGAGTGCGCCGCGTCCAGTGCGTCTGCGATCTGGATACCTAAATCCAGCAAGGTTTCAATTTCCAATGGCTTGGCGGAAATCTTGTGCTTCAGCGTGACGCCTTCAAGGTACTCCATGGCGATGAAGGCCTGCCCGCTCTGATCATCAATCTCGTAGATGGTGCAGATGTTGGGGTGATTCAGAGCAGAGGCAGCCTTGGCTTCGCGCTGGAAACGGGCCAGCGCCTGCGAGTCTTTCGCCACGTCATCGGGCAGAAATTTGAGGGCGACGAAACGGCCGAGTTTCAAATCCTCGGCTTTATAGACAACGCCCATCCCGCCCCCGCCGAGCTTTTCGATAACGCGATAGTGCGAGATGGTTTGACCGATCATGGACTCGTGCAATGGTAGGCGGTGATGCTATGGCAAGTCAATGAAAGCGACGGAGCCGGCAGTGGTGCGAAGAAATCGGGGACAGAACGGGACGTTTTCTATTTCAGCGCTCACCACCCTCAGCGGCTGAAGCCGGAATGTTTGGCGATTGCTTTGCGGCACGGCTGAAGCCGTGCCCTTCCCGGTCTCACTCCTTGCGCGGGCGGAGATCAACGTCAAAGGCGACAGACAGAGCCTGCCCTGAGCTTGCCGAAGGGAGTGTCCGTCCGACACGGTCAATCCCCCGATCACAAGCTAGGCGAGGAAGTTCTTTAACGGGCCCAGTATCTTGGCTTCTTTTTCGTTCATCCGCTATCCTCGATTCGGGTCGTCAACCGTCAGAATACGATTTTAACTATTGATCGGGGTATATTTTCTTTTCTGCATCCTCAGGAGGGAGTCATGTACGAGGTGATCTTGAAAAGGTTCGAGCATCCAGATGAGGTGCGGACTTTTGAGAAGGGGAGGTTCGAGATGGTTCATGCTGGGGGAATGACGATTGGACGCGCGACCTACCAGCCGGGCTGGAAGTGGTCGCTGCATGTGGGGANNGAAGAGTTGCATGGTGGAGCATGTCGGCATGGTCGTTTCGGGGCGGGCGACGGCGGCCATGGATGATGGCCGGGTTGTGGAGATGAAAGCCGGCGACGTCTTCTTTATTGAGCCGGGGCACGATAGTTGGGTGGTCGGGGACGAGCCTTATGTGTCGCTGCACTTCATG
>PLKR01000311.1:1237-3658 GCA_003140655.1 Acidobacteriaceae bacterium
CTCAGCTTCAGGCATAATGGCTCTGCATGAAATCGTCAGGTGATCGGCTGATACGGCTGATTGCGATATTCAAATTTCTTAAGGCGGGATTGCTTATCGCGTTGGGTATCGGGCTGTTCAAACTTCTTCATAAAGACGTGGGGGACGTGTTTGAGCACTGGTGCGAAGCGTTGAGGCTCGACCCGGGAAGCCATTTTGTCAATTTGGCTCTGGAGAAAGCGACGCGCGTGAATCCGGCACAAGTCAAGAAACTGGGACTCGGGAGCTTTTTCTATGCCGGATTGTTCTTAGCGGAGGGCACTGGTCTCTGGTTGCGCAAGCGCTGGGGGGAGTGGCTCACCGTCATTATCACGAGCTCTTTGGTGCCGATTGAGCTTTACGAGATCTACCGGCATTCAAGCTATGTCAAGCTGGTGGTGCTCGCACTCAACGTCGCCATCGTCATATACCTGATCTATCACATTCGCAGCCAGCGCTCGGCTTAGCAGAGGGCCATCGGTGACGTGGGTGCCGGCCGGCCCCGAAAGGCGAGAGCTCCTTCGGCGAGCAGCGGGCTAGCGGCTATGCAATACTGACAACGATCCAGGAGTTAGTGCGCATGGCCGGGATGGCGAAATTGGCAGACGCAGCGGACTTAAAATCCGCAGGTCCGAAAGGACTGTAGGGGTTCGATTCCCCTTCCCGGCACCATTTAACTTATAGTCGTTCCGGTACGTTCCCGCGCGGATAGAGCTCGCCGGTAAACTTCGTGAAGACTTTGTGAACAACAAGTCTGCCTTCGTAGCCGCACGCGCTCAGTGCAGAGTTGCAAACGGAGTTGCAAGCTAAGATCGGCCATAAGCAGTGCTTCCAGGAGATCACACCCATGAAAAAGGATCGCTTCTCGCGCCGCGAGTTCTTGCAAACAACCGCTGGGGCGGCAGGCGCTACGTTCGCCGCAAAAACCATACTCCTGAATTCCGAGCCGCTTTGGGCGTCGGCCCCACGCGTGGCCGCGAGTGACCGCGTTCGTTTTGGAATTGTGGGCGTGGGCATGGAAGGCAGTAACCTGCTCCCGACAGCGAATCTGCTTCCTGGAGTGGAATGCGCGGCCGCCTGCGATCTTTACGACGGCCGCCACGAACTGGCCCGAGAACTGGCAGGTAAGCCTATTCCGACCACGCGACGGTACAAGGAACTGCTCGACAACAAGGAGATCGACGCCATCATCGTAGCGGTGCCGGACCACTGGCATAAGCAGATCGTGATCGACGCGGTGACGGCCGGCAAGGATGTCTACTGCGAGAAGCCGTTTTCGCATAATCCGGCGGATGGCTTGGCTCTGGTCGAAGCCGCGAAGAAATCAGATCGGATTGTCATGGTTGGCGCGCAGCGGACGAGTTCGGTGCTCTGCGCCAAAGCGAAAGAACTTTACGACCAGGGTGCGATCGGTTCGTTGAGCCTGGTGGAAGCGACCTTGGGACGAAATGATCCCACCGGCGCCTGGGAATATCCGCCGCCTGCGGACTTGTCCCCGGAAAATCTGGATTGGGACACGTGGCTCGGAACCGCGCCGAAAAAAGACTTCGACCCTCTGGTTTTTGCGCGTTGGCGCTGCTGGAAGGAATACGGAACAGGGGTTGCGGGTGACTTGCTCGTACACCTGATTAGCGGAATGCAATTCGTTCTCGGGATCAATGAGATTCCGAAACGTGTATCAGCTTTTGGAGGTATTTACCGGTGGAAGGACGGACGCAATATGCCCGACGTGCATGCCGCCCTTTTCGAGTATGCCAACCTTCCGGTCTACATGCGTTTGAGCCTGGATACGGAATCCACGGAAGTTACTCGTTTCATGGGGTCCAAGGGGGTCATAGAACTCACGGAGTTTGGGCTCAGCTATTCTCCACAACCGGGTGTGGACCTCTCTCCCAGCTATTACTCCGGCTCATTTCCTGCTCGTCTGAAGACTCCCTATCTCGCCCAGTGGCATAAGGAACACGATCCCAAACCGGGGCACGAGCCAGCTCCGGAGAGCCTGAGCTTCAAAGGAAACGACTATGACGATTTGCGTCCCCACCTCTGGAATTTCTTTGAGGCCGTCCGGTCGCGCCGGCCGGTACTGCAGGACGCGGTATTCGGTCATAACGCGGCCCTTGGCTGCCACATGGCCAATGAGTCCTACTTCAGAAAAAAACCTGTGTATTGGGATTCAACTTCGCAAAGCATCAAGTCGTAGGAGCTGGCAGATTTCCTGGGGAACACGGGGCAATAAACTACCTCGATGAAAGGAGCTATAGCAATATGAATCGCCGGCGAAGAGTATGCGCGCTAACCGCGATGATCCTAATGTTTTCCATGCATCTGTATTCCAAGCAGAAAAAGTCGGCCGAGACAACTGCGTCGACTCAGTCATTTCTGGGACGTTGGGATTTGACCCTG
>PLKR01000060.1 GCA_003140655.1 Acidobacteriaceae bacterium
AGCCGAGCCACGAGAGCCGAATCCAGATACGCACGTACTTGCGCGATCTCGCCGCCCGCGAACCGGCAGACCCAGCAGTAACGATTATCGAATCTGAGCCCGTTCTTCGCGGTGGCCAGGGAATGCAGTTCAACCACCGCCCAATCTCCGCTCACGAGTACATTTTCAACATGCAGCTCCGTTCCCTCCGGCAGCACCTTGGCCAGTTTGGTGAAGGTACCTGCGATGAATGCCTGCTTGCTGAGGTAATGACCGGCAAGCGGGTGCGTTCCCTCCACAATCCAGTCCACTTTGTCGGCTACATGCTCAAAAAACGCGGCGCCATCGCCCTGCTCCAGCCCCTTGAAAATCTCGCGAACACGCTCGGATGTAATGGCCATCTCATTTCTCCTTTCTTGTGGTTCATCTGCTACTTCCGGATGACTCGGCGCCGCGCTGGCTCGCTTTGACGGCCCCAAGCAGCTTCATCAGGTCCCTCACCTGGAGACTTTCCACCGACCGTACGGCGTCCTTGATTTCGCCGCAAAGCGCTTCATCGGCACGCCCGGCCACGAGCCGATCGAACTTCTCCACGGATTCTTCCCATGTGAACGGTTCGGACGCGAGTCCCGGATAGGCCTGTACTTCGTGCTCGATGATTTTTCCGTCCACCAGCCGCACGGTGATCTTGGCAGGCATCTTCGCTGGATATTCAGCCGTGTATTCCTGGTTCGGGCGGACCGAAACTTTCTTCAACAATGTCTGCACGTCAGCTCTCGCAATGCGCTCCGGCTGGAATTGCGCGGGCATCACATCGCCATCCAGCAGCGCCACAGCGAGCAGGTACGGCAGGCTGTGATCCGCCTGTTCCTTGGTGCGGATGAATTTGTCCACGCCGTAGAGGCCGCCGCCGGCGAAGTCGTAAGCGAGTTGGAAAACCTCAGCCTCAATGGAAATCACCTTACCGGGATCGATCTTGTTCTGCGCAGCGAGTTCGACCATGCAATGCACGGCGGACTGCGTGTGGATCATCGAGTTGTATTTCTTAATGGTGCTCTCGACGACGCCCTCGTACCCCTGCTTGTCCCAGTCAATGTTGATCTTCATTCTCAGGAGATGGTCGATGCCCAGTGGGCCCTCGATCACTTGCAGGGGACCCTCCACACCTCGTCGTGCGAGGAACAGCGCGTTCATCGAGCCGAGCGCCGACTGTGCCGAGGCGAGTCCTTTCCATTGCGAAAGCGGCTTCGCGCGAACGACAGCGAAGGACGCATCGCTGACCGCAGCCATAGCGATGGCGTTCGCGATCTGCTGCTCGCCCAGGCCGAGTAGCCGTCCAGCTGCGGCATTATGTGAGAAGGCCAGTTGCGAAGTGTGGTCGAAGCCGCTGCTCATGAAATTGGCGTGATCGACGAATCGTGACTGCACCGTATAGCCCAGAGCCACGCCCAGCATCAAGTCACGGCCGCTGCCGCCCACGTAGTCGGTGATGGTCAAAGCCACGCCGAAATTATCCGCCGTGTGGCAAGTCTCGGTCGGCGCCAGGAAGTTATCCATGAAGTCCACATAGCGTACCAGCGCCGTGTGCCAGAACGCCGCGTAGATCGGGTTCGCCTGCCCGCCGCCGGTCAGCGCACACGGGCCGCTGCCGCCGAACTCGGCGACTTGCTCGCGACACGCCTGCACCGGGCCCGCACCCAGCGCAGCGATACAGCAACCCAGCGAATCAAGGATGTGAATCGGCAATTGCCTGCGCGACTCCTGTGAGAGGTCCGCGAATCCGGCGCGCGCGGCGTACTTTGCAAGCGCTTCAACTTGAGTCGTCATTTCAATCCTCCTTTTCTATTCCGTGAGGTCACTCGTCTATCGTGTTAGGGCGATGAAAACCCCCATCGTTACGACCGAGCCCATCATGCTGAAGAACACGGCGGAAGCGGCCTCCGCCTGCGCGATGCGATACTGCAGAGCAAACATGATCACAATCGGCATGGTCGGAATCGCCGTCGTAAGAACCGCCTCGCTCACGACGGGACTGCCATAGCCGAGCCATCGCAAACCACCGAGCACNNGGTGACTTTGATTTTGCCGGATGCAAGCACGATCCCGCAGGCAAAGAGCGCGACGCCTCCGGATGCCTGGCCCAGCAGGGAAAGCGAGTGGACGATGACTTGAGAAATGTGAAGACCAATGAGCACGATAACGAAAGCAATAACAGGTGCCCATACGATCGGTTCTTTGACAGTTTCCACGAATTTGGCAGCGAATACCGAAACGTACGACCTGGGAGACGATTCCGATTGCTCTCCTCCCTGCGCGGCGGGAGTGTTTTCCGTTGGTTCTCTCCCGGTCGAGTTCAGNNGCCGAGCGCGATCGGAATGGCGCTGAGCCCCCCGAACAAATCGCCGAGCACAGCTGGACCTACGAACGGCACCGCCGGCGCGGAGGCTGTGAGCGCTGCGAGTGCGCTCATGCTCACTTGCATGCGAAGAACGATACGGGAGAACAGAAACACCACACCATAGAATCCAATGATGCCCGCGCACAAGGCGATCACCAGCGGGATGTCCTTACTGAGTGCGGCGCGTGAGGTCGTAACGGTTCCAGCAAAGAGCGCCAGGGGCACGGCGTACTGCAGCACCATCCGATTCAGGGTTGGGGCATCCTTAGAACCAAAATCGTGTCGCCGCGCCGCCACGAAACCGAGCAGGAACGTGACGACCATTGGCAGGAGTGCGCTCAAAATAATGTCTAGCACGTCCGGTCACTCTCCGCGGGAGGTTTGCATCGGAGGACCTCCGAATCCATTCAGGAGTGGATGGAATCCCTTTACTAGACCTCGTTGATTCGTTTGTCAAGCTAGTGGACTGGCTCGGATTGACGATCTCTCGGCCAGACATCAAATGCAAAGTGTGAGTGCGTACCGGAGACGATCAAGTGGGACTTTTCCACCGATTTCGCGCGGATGGCAGGCAACCTAGAAGCCATACCTCAGGATTGGTCCCGAGAAACGCGCTTGTGTCCAGCGAACGATCACTGTTTGCCGATTGGCCAGAAACGGGCTTCGAGGAAGTAGGCCCGGATTGATACCGCGACGTCGGCTTGTAGGAGGTGTTTCTTCTCACCAGGTTCGGATCGGGGTTGGATCGTTGGAACACGGGCTCACCGGAAATACGACCGTACACAAATACGGTCATCGCCCGCCCGGAAACCAGGAGTCGACTACCTAAGAGAGCAGGACTAAGGATAGTCCTCGGCCTTCCACCACGCGTCCCCAAGCCATCGCCTCGAATCCCAAGCAAAGGTCTGTTTTGTGTTCCAAAGCCGTCCCAAAGCCATTTTTCGAGGAGACGGCACTTGTCCACAAGGCTCCAAACGTAATCCCTTGAAAGGCCAAGGAATAACTAACAAAACGGCATTCACTGATCAGAGCAACTCCGTCACCCATGGATCGAGATGGATCCGCCAAGCGTTTGCCTAGCGTTTGCAATGCGTTAGCCAAGCGTGTCACCCACTTGGACCCCCAGTGATGCATACTGTGGTCTCGCGCACGCACGGGACTGCCCCTCAAATGTCTGTAGATCTCTCTCTCTGATACCATCCCCCGCCCAGTTGCGTCCACACCAGGAACACCCTCATGCCGCGATTCTCAGGCCCTATCATGGGCGAATATTTAGCGAATCAAACCGAAGGTCATCCCCAGGCAGGAACCCCGCCCAAGTCTCAAGCTTCCCTGAGCATACTGTCCTTTGGAGGCATTTAGTAGTTGGGCTCGAAACCCACCGGTGACGGGGTGACCTGCCCCCCGGTTTTGAAGATCACATAGGGTGTTTTGATCGGTTTGGAAAATTCTCTACTCTATCTGATTCTTCAACCGTTTTCCAGACCTGAGTTCTGATGCGTTCTGATCGATGTTGACCCTTTCTGAACATGGAACTATCACGCTTGTATCACAGCAAGGTCCAGTAAACGGTCACGCGCTCGTCATGAAGCTTCCGTCGGCGTACCTATCGAACTGCGGTCGCCTCCTCTTTACAGCCACCCACTATTTTTGGCTGCCTTCGGTTACGACAGGACAGGGAGTGCTGATAGTGTGCACATCAATCCGGCGAGACACCCCTCGTCCCATGTATCAGCTGCTGTGCTTGCGGAAATGGTATCTCTAAGAAACCGGTCGAGGCCCTGCGCTGTGAATTCCGGGCACTCGGCAGGCTCCGTGCTGAATTCGTGCCTGTCCCTCGCATATTCAGCCGCCTCTAGGAGTACGGTGACTTTCGTGACGCTGGTGCTGAAGATTTTGGTGCACACAAGTTTCAGGGATTTCTGGTGATAGCGTCCAAGAAAGGCGACACGCTGTCTCTTTTTGAACCGAAAAGCTGAAGGCAAGACACACGGCGGAGGCAGGCCGCCGAAACAATCCTCTTAGCGATGCCCGAAGAAATCACCGTCTCGTTTGCCGGACCGTTCTCTTGGCCCGGCACGCCAGATACACCCTGCGTTTACAATGCGGACGAAGCCCGAAAAATTGGAATCTACCTCTGGACTGTCTCACTCCCGGACGGCCATCTCATCTACTACGTGGGCGAAACCGGACGCAGCTTTGAGATTCGACTGCGCCAACACTACGAGGAACTTGTCAGCGCCCGGTATCACGTGTACTCCGCCACAGAGTTTGCCCGTGGTGAAAAGATCGCCCTGTGGCCGGGCCGTTGGGATGTGAAAGACCGCAAGTCCGACGATGAGTGCCAAGCGAACTGCCAGCGCCTATCTGAGTCGATTCGGAAAATGATGCTCGTTCTCCGGTTGTTCCTTGCGCCCACGTCCTGCGATACCCGCACACGTCGTCGGATAGAGGCCGCGATAGCACAGCCGCTCTATGCCGTACCGGGCAAAGTTAGAGCATTCCAGGATCGCGGTGTTCGCTACGACCCGCGAATGCCCGGCGAGCAGCCTATCGCCTGCGTAGTTAACTCTCCCATGCCACTGCTCGGCGTACCAGAGCGGTTTTGGGCCTAGGATTCGACGGTACTCCGATGCAATAGGGCCGTAAACCTGCCGGAGGACTCTATGGCAACTAGACGGAAGAAACCGATAAAACATCTGAAAATAAACGTCCCGGACAGCGGGATCGTAACGAGAGTCTTTTTCGGCAAGAAATTTGTCACCATCAAAGTTGGCATACCGTATCGCCGACTAGACCCACATTTGCCTACGAAATAGACCAACGCACTTTTCAGACGCTATCCCCGGTGACGCTCGTCAGCGATGACCAGATCGATAGGTTTCACTTTTTCCTTTTGCTCGGTCCGGCCATCCCTCGATTGATTACCCGCCAAACTTTCGGGCCATATCGTCCGACAGCCGCAGGCAGGTAGAATCCGTTTAGCATCCAGAGCGAGTCGGACATGCTCCGACTTCCCAACCGAACGCAAAGCGTCACGGTGGTCACAGCCTACACAGGCTGGATGCGGCGACGAAGATCGCAAAAGGAACCAATCATGTGTTTAGCAACCAAGAGGCAGATCGGCTACGCCGTGATGCTGCTCCACCAGGCCGGGTACACCACGGAGCGCATGGACAGCGCAGCCTTCGCAGAACTGGGAGCTACGATGCGTGAACGAAGCGGCACGGTAGACAATTGGCTCAAGGGCCTGAGTGCCGCCAAGTCGTCCCGCCTGATTCAAAGACTGAAGTGGGAGTGCTGCCTGAACAGGAAGGTTCAGCGGCTAAAGGAGCCTGAATAGATGAATACCCTAACCACGGCTCCGCTGATCGCCGAGCCTGAACTGGGTGAATTGCGATGCCCCAACGGGCACAACTCCGCTATCCCGCCGAGTTGTCCTGTGCTGATGTTCGTGGCCTGTGGGCATTACGCCACGGAAGCCACCTGGAACGAGTTCTGCATCGCGTGTGGCGTCCGCCATGCACCGCTGGCGATCTACTGGCGCACGTATCGCATGGATGGCCATGGAGTGAAGAGACCGAAGCACCACTGCGGATATTGCGGGGCGAAGATGGTCAGTGGCAGGGCATCCCGATGAGAACTACTTCTTCAGTAATTTGGGCGATATGCGCTAACGCCCCACAGCGGAGCCGGAACGAGTTCAGGCATCAATCGGTAGCTCTTCGACTTCTCTGTCGCGGACTTGGTTGCTTTCTTCCGCTTCGTCTTCATTGTTCGCCTCGACGGACTTCGCTCCGTCACTTATCACCCATCACTCCGTTGACTGTCTTGCCGCTTTCAATTGGCTGGCAAATCGCATGGGCATCCACGCGGGAAAATCCGATTGATTCTAGGAAGTCGTGCAGTGGACTCGATACTTGCACGCGGTCTTTGTCCTTCGTCGAAAACTTGTGCTCAGTTGGCTGCGCGTCCCGCGTGACCGTCACATCCGTGCGGTTGACAATAAAGTCGTAGCGAACTTTCGGACGGGGCGGGATAACTGGTACAGGCCGGTCAGCATCATCGAGGGCAAATTTCGCCGGGATGTTCCCATAAAACCCCGCTGCCTTGTGAACACTCCATAATGCGTCGAGGTTGGCTGGCGGCTGCCCCGGCAAGACTGAGAACAGATGCTTCTGTGGGTCGAGGTCATCCGGCGCGTAGTGATGAGGATGATTGCTTAAAACAATCATGCTGTACGAGTCAACGCCGTTATGTTCCTTCTTCGTTCGGTCAAGTATGGTCTGCATCGCACGCGATGGAATCGGCTGCATCACTCCTGATGGAGTGGGGCCATATTGCCGTGAATACAATCTCTCGGCCCACTTGAACGGCAGATTAGTGTCCAGAAAAATCACGAGCGGGTGCGGACAGTTCTTGGCGACTGCGTCATTGATGAGTTCTCCAAACCGTAAGTCGGGTTTCTCGACGGCTTTCCCCGGTCTGCCCAACACTCCGGCACGATGTTTGCTTTTAGCCTCGACGGAGAGAAGCTGTCCGGTCGCAACATGCTTGGCGGTGAACTCCGCGTGACGGTTCCCACCGTCTTTCTCATTCTCGCGTTGCACACTGCAACCCGCTCGTAGACAGGTTGCTTCAGCAAAGAGTTCATGGCGTGCGCCCTGAAAATGTTCGGGATTCTTCAACCGTTGCACGAGCGCATCGTCCAGTTCCGCGTTGTTGTCCACTATGTACAAATCGTAGGCGAAGCAGGCGTAGGCGGCCAGCGCCCCACTGAACGGGGCGACACGAGAACCGTCCGGCTGTGGCGGTTGAGCGTTCATATAGACCGCACCCTGTGTTCGCCATTGCGTGACCGGATGCCGTTCAGCCAACGGCTTCGCCAGTTCTGCCTTGCACCAGTCATCTCCGAAGACCATCGGCACATAGTCGCGCAGGAAGTCAGTAAGGAATTTCCAATCGCCGTGGTAAATCCTGTTCTTGACCGCAACCATTCGCTTGCCGAACGCTGGAACGGCGACTTGCGGTTGAACCTCTCCGTATCGTTTTTTGTATTCGCGTTCTCGTCGTTGGCGCTCTTGAAACATCTTCGCGGCTTTCAAGAACACGGCCTTTGGTGGTGGTCGCTCAGTCATTTCTTCGATTGGTATCGCTGTGTGTTTTCCTAAGCAGCACTTCTTGAACTTCAACCCACTCCCGCACGGGCATGGGTCATTGCGGCCAACTTTCAGTATCTTTGTCACCGTTCACTTCCCATCTTGCAGGGCCAGCGTTCGTCAATTGCCTTCATAATTTCTTCAGCCCAGTGAACTGCGTCCGCGATTGCCGTGACCGTCGCGGGTACCCGCTTACCGCCGTCGTATTGCGCCAGTTTCCGAGCGGCTAGGATACTCGCAGCAATCAACAACACCCGCTTGCGGCCTTCTTCCATCTGCAGCATCCTACGCCTTTCGCCTTTGATTCGCTATCGAATTATGCTACCCTTTCGGTAGAGGATTCTCGCTATGAGCACTGAGTGGATTGAGCAACAGAACGGAGCAAACCAGCGTGATGCTGCTGACGCCTCTGCACGCAATCAGCAGGCTGTGGGCGCAGCGAGACGAGTTGCGAACCAAGGGCCGGAGGTATTCCAGCGCTTTGTCAAGGAACTCAAAATCAATACCGACGCTCTACCGAACCTTGTGGGCGAAGAACTGTCCGGGAGCACATCTCCCCAAGGGATGACGAGTTGCCAAGTCAACGTGACGTGGCACAATATTCGCTACGGGCCAAACATCCTAAGCTGGAATTTCCACTACTCGCCGCAAGGAATCCGGCTCGTCATATGGGACAAGCCTGAACTTCTCTTTCACTTCCGCCTGAGGCATGACAATGAAGTCGGGATTGGATACGGGGACAGCGTTGTGACGCCTGAGAAGATGGCAGAGTTGACTGTTCAAAAGATGCGGGAACTTGCCAGAACCACTACGTAGCGAAGGATGGCATGGAAGCGAAAAAGAGATTTCAACTGATTGGCCGCGTGCGCCTTACTCAACAGCGTAAAGAAAGCGACGGCGTTGATCACGACCTTGGCTGTTTCGATTCAGTTCAAGACGCAGAAACCGCCAGACGAGAGAGGTGGAGGGTTGGATGGGGAAGCATAGAAATTATTGACCTCCACGCGGACACACCGATGAAGCCTAGTCCTTCCGCTTCCACAGGGCGTTGACTGCGAATATGACCACATCGCGTGACGTTCGTTCCCACCAAACGTGATCCATTAAACCCGCTTGCATCGCGGCCTGTATCAGCCGAGTAATGTCCCGGCCAGCTTGTCTACCGCAGCACGCACGGAATCTTCGACAGGCTGCACGTAGTTGATCTGGGCGGTGTCCGGCTTGGTGTGGCGCAGCATCGTCTGCGTGTCCTTCGCGCTGCCCATGCCCTGCACATGCGTGGCGACCGTCCGGCGCAGCACTTGAAAGTTCACCTTAGGAACTCCCTCACCTTTGCACGGAGTGTCAGCCTCGGCGCACTTGCCGTCGTGGAATGCGCGGCACACGATTTTGTTCAGGTTGCGCTGTTGCCAGTTCTCTTTCCACAGCGCGTCGAAGTTCATCGAATTGCAGAAGATGAAATCATTGTCCTTGTTGCATTCGGTCTGCATCACGCGCCATGCCGCTAGATCGGTCACGATCTCCTGCGGGAGAAACACTTGCGTCAATGCTTGGCGTGAGTCACGGTCAGTGGTCTTGGTGAAGTCGCGCAGTTTGCCCCGGTAGATGCTCTGAGTGATGTGTAGCAGCCTGTGCTCCGCGTCGAAGTGACGCCACTCCAGAGCAAACAACTCGGATGGCCGCAGCCCAGTCGTGAGGAGCAGGCGCAAGATTATTTTGTCCATGCCCTTCGCTGCTTTCAGCAGGGCCTTCGCCTGTTCCTGCGTCAGGAAGGGCTTCTCTACTAGTTTCAGGGTCGGGATGCGGAGCAAACGCGCCGGACTCTTACGCAAGAAGTCCTGCTCTACGGCCTCGGCAAAGATACTCTTCAGGAAGATACGGACGTGGCGCACCAGTGATCCGCTGTGGGTTTTCGCAAGGCGATTGATCCACAGTTGCAGGGCCACGGCGTCAACATCCTCCAGAGGCACGGCACCGAACTCCTTCGTGATGTGGCCGAGTACCCAGACGTTCGTTGCCTTCGTGCTCTCACGCCATGTGGATTCGCGCAGCGGTTGCCAGCGGTGCTCGATGAAGAACTGCACGTTGATCCGGCTGTCACTTCTGAGATTCAGTTCCTGCTCGATGCGAACCCGGAGCAAACGCCTCGCCTCAGCTTTGGTCATCTTCTCGACCGTGCCAATCACGAACGACTTCTGGAGGCGCGTCTTCTCCCCAGTCGCGGCATCGGTGACCCAGCGCGAGTAGCGCCCAGTCCAACTGCCGGACTTCTTGAGGATGGTGCCATGTTGTGTCTTTCCCATGGTAGAATCTCCGGCATGAGCGGGAGTAGCTCAGTGGTAGAGCAGTGGCTTCCCAAGCCGAAGGTCGCGGGTTCAAATCCCGTCTCCCGCTCCAGACACACACCGATCCCATTCTAAATAGTTGACTCAAAGTTGACAAGGATTAAAAATATTTAGGTTTTATGCGGTTTTTTGTGAATGACTGCTTGCTTGGGAAGCTGGCGTTCTAC
>PLKR01000253.1:0-123 GCA_003140655.1 Acidobacteriaceae bacterium
CCGATTCCGTGCGCGACAAGATTGATTTCCTGTTGGTGCAGTATTTCAGCCAGGACGCGCCCACCGAACTGGACGACAGCCGCGCCGATATCGCTTATGTAGCCCAGGGGTTGGAGCCGGTTC
>PLKR01000253.1:233-6146 GCA_003140655.1 Acidobacteriaceae bacterium
GGAGTCGAGACGATTGACTGCCGGCGCGCGCAATTCTCCGCGCAGGAACCGATCATTCGACTGCGCATGATCTGCCAGTCCTGGAAAGTCATGTTCCAGGCGGAGTATTCGTCGGGCCAGCCGCTGCGCATGCTAGTGGACCTGAGGGCTTCGGTTGACGACGCGCTGGGCCTCGGTTCGACTGCCGGAGACGAGAAAACCAGGCCGCGAGCCGCCGCTGCTGCTGCCGGCGCCGGGGGCAACCTCACGACTTCGAAACCAGTCGAGGCGCGCCCAACTTCACAGGAAGCAGCCGCAGAGCCCCAAGAGAAGTTCGCCGTGGAGAATGCGGACGCTCCTGAATTCGAAATCTCCGCCACATCAGAAGAATGGAATCCGGATGCGGACTCGCAACCGGACAAAGAGGAATAGAAACTGGCGTGGAACAAGGCGCCGATAAGAACGGAAACGCAGGACTCCCGCGAACCCGGCGGGACTCCACAAAAAGGAAATTTGCAAGTGGATCAACCGACCGTACTCGTTATCTCCGACGACGTGGAATTTTCACGGAGCATCACCGCGCGCTGGCAGATGGAGCGCCATGTGCCCACATTTACTGTGCTCAGTGGGGATCTCTGGCCACGTTGCGTCGATAACTTCGCGGTGGCGATCGTCGGTCCGCTGCGCCGCGAGCTCCTTTCGGTGGTTCTGGAACCTCTGCACTCAACCCAGCAGCCTTTATTCTGCGTCTGTAANNTTCCGGCGGCGGGCGAAGCCGTGCTCCGCGCCGGCGCCGAAGCCCGCGCCCGCGCTGCCGAAGACGCTTGCGCCACACTCGAACGCGAGGCCATGCTTGGCCGCTACATGCTGGAGATGCGTCACGGCCTGAACAACGCGCTGACTTCGCTGCTGGGCAATTCCGATCTGCTGCTGATCGAACCCGGCAGCCTGTCGGCTCAGGCCCGCGCGCAGATTGAAACCATTCGCAACATGACCCTGCGCATTCACGAGGTGATGCAGCGTTTTTCGTCGCTGGAAAAGGAAATGAACGTGGTGGCTCAGCAGGTGGAACGGGATTCGGGCAAATACCGCGCAGCCGCCGCAGCAGGCGACTGAAACAAGACTGAGAACTGAGAGCTGAGAACTGAGAGCTGAGAACTGGTTCATCCTCCCCTGGCAATATGCCGACTTGATCCTGCTCGGCGGGCGTGCGAGGTTTCTTGTGGCGCTTGGGGAAAGACTTTATGCATAAATTAATCGCGACCAGCACCATCCTCGAACACGAACTCTCGGAGCTTCGCCTGCTGGTCGAGCGCCAAACTGGAGTCGTTCTTGATTGTCCCAACAGCGCCCTGGCCGCGCACGTCGCCGACTTCGTTGAGGCCCAAGGCCTGGGATCGTCCACCACGCTGCTCGAACGTCTTCGCTCCTCAGATCAGGATCCTTCCAGCCTGACGTCGTTACTCGACGGGCTGGTCAACGTCAATAGTGGATTCTTTCGTCATCCCGGAGCGCTCAATGCTCTGACGCGGCAGGTGGTGCCGCAGCTTTGCGCTCGCAAATCCGCTGACGGTCCCAGCCCGCTGCGCATCTGGAGCGCGGGCTGCGCCAGCGGAGAAGAGACATACTCCATCGCCATGGCCGTCTGCGACGCACTGAGCCACACCGGCGCCGGCGCCGGGAACAACGGCAACGGCTCGAACAATGGAAGCGGCAATGGCAACGGCAATGGAAGCGGAAAGTCCGCGGCTCGCAGCGGAGGCATCGCCGATGGCGCGCTGACCACTTCGGGGTCCGCGAACCTCGGCACCGGTTTGTCAATCCATATCGTGGGCAGCGATTTGCTGCCGCACAACATCGAAACCGCCGATCGCGGCGTGTATCGGCAGTCCGCGCTGGATGGCCTGCCGCCGGCCACTATCCGGAACTATTTTTCGAAGATCAGTTCGCCGGTGNNGGGAGCCAGGGAAAGAATGGCGCGTCCAGCGGATACCAGAGTGCTCCCGCCAGTGCCGCGCACCTCTTGGTAAAGCCACGCCTGCGCAGTCTGGTCACTTTCAATTGCATGAACCTCGCCCGTCCCGGCTACATTGGACGATTCGACTGCATCTTCTGTATGGACGTGCTGCCGCACTTTTCTCGCGTCCAGCGGATCGCATTACTGGAGCGCCTGCATCTCTACCTCGAACCCGGCGGCTACCTCTTCCTGAGCCAAACCGAAAAGCTCAGCGCCCCGAACCTAAACTTCCGCTCAGAAACCTTCGACGGCTATACCTTCCACCGCAAGCCGCTGGCGGCCAGTGCGGCGTACGGGCGGTAAGTCCGCATTTAAGCCGGCCTTTCCTAATCTTCATACCAGCTCTACGCCTGCCTTGGCGCATGCACGGATCAAGTCCTCATCCAAGGTCGCCAGCGGTAGGGCGGTGGTCTTGGCTAGGTCAAGATAGGCCGCGTCGTAAGCGGTCAGTCCGTGCTCGCGGCTGAGGTACTGGATCCGGTCGAATACGGAGTCAGCCTGTAATTCCTGCAGCACAATCGCAAGCGTCTCCAGGTCGTCAAGGAACGTCCGGATAAGGTCGCGGGAAATCCTCTTGCGCTTTTCGCCGACGAGCAACGCGTTCAGGACCTCGTGCGGCCAGAACGAGGGGGCGATCGCCGAGTCGCCGCGTTTGAACATTTGGGCGACTCTGTGGGCCAGAGCAGAGTTTTCATCGGGGAAACACCAGGTCAGAACAACCGACGCATCCAGTACAAACCGGCTCACCGGCGGCCTTCATTGATCAGGTCTTTGATCTTGAGCCCGCGTAATGACAGCTTATGCCGCTTGCCGAAACTCGCCAATCGCTCGGCCGCGTCGGCGACGGGACTTTTCCCGTCGAGCTTGCCCATGCGCTCTTTCAGCAGTTCTCCCAGCAGCCGGGAAACGCTGGTATCGCGCCTTGCGGCCTCAATGCGGGCCCACTTGGCGACGTCTTCTTCGAGGGTGACGGTCACGTTGCGTAGGCGGTTAGTGGATGACACGAAAACAGTGTAACACGAGACTCGTGTCTTTGGCAAGAATGGCGTCGTCCGGAGCCGAGGCTCGAGCGCCGCGGGCTCACGGAAGAAATCCTCAACGACATCCGGCAAGACGAACCTGATCGGCTACTCCGCGTCGCATTCGCGAAGCCTACGCAAACAAAAACTCCTTCGTCCTTAACTCCTTGATCGTGTCCCTCAACTTCGCCGCTTTCTCAAACTCAAACCGCTTGGCGGCTTCGCGCATGTCGCTTTCGAGTTTGACGACATATGCGTCTAATTCTGGCTGCGATTTGAACTCCGGCATGCCTTCGGCCTCGCCGCCAGTCAAATCGGTGTAGTCGGCGGCGATGATTCCGGCCAGGGTCATGTCCAGCGGACGGACGATTGATTCCGGCGTGATTCCGTTCTCTTCGTTGTATGCGGTCTGAATCGCGCGCCGCCGCAGAGTTTCATCCATCGCCCGCTTCATTGAATCGGTCATGCGGTCGGCATAGAGAATTGCGCGGCCGTGCAGATGCCGGGCGCAGCGGCCTATGGTCTGGATCAACGATCCCCACGACCGCAGGAAGCCTTCTTTATCCGCATCGAGAATCGCCACCAGCGAGACTTCAGGCAAATCCAGGCCCTCGCGCAGCAGATTGATGCCAATCAATACATCGAACTCGCCTTTGCGCAGATCGCGTAAAATCTTTACCCGCTCCAGCGTCTCGATCTCCGAGTGCATGTAGCGGCACTTGACGCCCACCTCGGCGTAATACTCGGCCAGATCTTCGGACATGCGCTTGGTGAGCGTGGTCACCAGCACACGCTCGCCGCGCTCCACCCGCGCACGAATCTCGTGCAGCAGGTCGTCGATCTGTCCTTTCACCGGACGCACCTCGACTTCAGGGTCGATCAGACCTGTGGGCCGGATGATCTGCTCCACCACCACACCGGCGGATTTTGTCAGCTCATATGGCCCTGGCGTCGCGGAAACGTAAACGAGTTGATTCGTGCGATGCTCAAACTCCGCAAACGTCAGCGGACGGTTATCGAGCGCCGAAGGCATGCGGAAGCCATATTCCACCAGGGTCTCCTTGCGCGAACGGTCTCCGGCATACATGCCGCGTAGTTGCGGCACGGTCTGGTGTGACTCGTCAATGAACATCAGAAAATCGCGCGGAAAGTAATCCAGCAGCGTGGGCGGAGGCTCGCCCGGCATCCGTCCCGTGAAATGCCGCGAATAATTCTCGATGCCGTGGCAGTAGCCCATCACTTTAATCATTTCCAGATCGAACTTCACCCGCTGGTGAATGCGCTGCGACTCGACCACGCGCCCTTGCTTTTCCAGTTCCACTTCCCACCACGCCAGCTCTTTCTTGATCGACTCCACCGCTGATGCCCGAGTCTCATCTTTCATCACATAATGCGTCTTGGGATAAATCGGCAGCCGCATATACTTCTGCTTCACCGTGCTGAACAGCGGATCGATCTGTGCGAGTGACTCCACCTGATCTCCCCACAACTCGATGCGGTAAGCCATGTCGTCGTAAGTAGGGAAGACCTCGATCACGTCTCCGCGCACGCGAAACGTGCCGCGTTTGAACTCGCCGTTGGTGCGCTCATAGAGAATGTCGACCAGCTTGCGCGTGATATCTTCGCGCGTGATCTTCTGGCCTTTTTCGAGAAACAGCATCATGCCGTAGTAAGCCTCGGGCGATCCCAGGCCGTAGATGCAACTCACCGAAGCCACTATCAGCGCGTCGCGCCGCTCAAACAAAGACTTGGTGGCGGAAAGCCGCAGCTTGTCGAGTTCATCGTTGATGGTCGCTTCCTTTTCGATGAACAGATCGGCGGCNNTGGTAGTAGTCGTAGTAGGAAACGAAATACTCGACCGCGTTGTGGGGAAAGAAATTCTTGAACTCGTGATAAAGCTGCGCCGCCAGCGTCTTGTTATGCGCCATCACCAACGTGGGACGATTCACAGCCTCAATCACCTTGGCCATGGTGTAAGTCTTGCCCGACCCGGTAACGCCCAGCAGAACCTGATGCTGCTCGCGGTCGTACACGCCGCGCAGCAGCGACTCGATCGCGCGGCCCTGATCCCCTTGCGGCTTGTAATCGGAAACGAGTTTGAAGTCCATGGAAGAAGCTCTTAGCTGCTAGCTCTTAGCCGTTAGCTGATCCTGCGATTGTCATTCCGGGAGAAGCCGGAAATCGGCTGTTCCCGCAGCCATCCTCACAGAAAGCAATTTCGCCGAGTAAGAATCTTTCTATTATAACGCGGGCAAAAAACTGGCCGGAGGCAAGTGTGCACNNCACCGTCTCTACAACTCCGCTAGCACGCGGTGCACCAGAGAGATGGCGATCGATCCTTCGCCCACGGCAGAGGCTACGCGCTTCACATTTCCGGCGCGGACATCGCCCACGGCAAACACTCCGGGCAGGCTCGTCTCCAGCATCAGCGGCACACGGAGAAGCGGCCAATGAAAGTTTTGGATCACGGGATCCAGATCCCGCCCGGTGAGGATGAAGCCCTTNNGTCTCGCCGGTGTTTTTGTCCTGCCAGGTCACGCGCTCCAATTGCGTGCCGCCGTCAAGGCCCACGATTTCGGTGCGGTAATGCATCTCGATCGTGGGATTTTCCTCGATGCGCTGGATCAGGTAGCGCGACATCGTGTCGGACAACTGCCGCGCCCGCACGAGCATATGAACTCTGCTTGCAGTCTGCGACAGATAGACCGCTGCCTGGCCCGCTGAGTTTCCGCCGCCTACGACAATCACGTCTTCTTTCCCGCACAACTGCGCTTCAATGTAGGTCGCACCGTAATAAACGCCCTGGCCTTCGAACTTCTTCAGGTTGTCGATGTTCGGCTTGTTGTATTGCGCGCCGCTCGCAATTACAACGGTGCGTGCGCGAATGACCTGGCCGCA
>PLKR01000253.1:6159-11241 GCA_003140655.1 Acidobacteriaceae bacterium
AGATAGTTTTCGATCTTGGAACTCGATCCCGCCTGCCCACCGGGAGACTCGGCCTCGATCACCAGAGCGTTAAGACCTTCCGACGCGCCATAGACAGCCGCGGCCAGGCCGGCCGGGCCGGCGCCGACAATCACCAGATCCCGCACTTCTGCCGCCGTGATGTGCGCATTGAGCCCCAGGCATCTCGCTAATTCCTGGATCGATGGCCCGCGCAGCACCGTGCGGTTGTTGCAGATCACGACGGGAATCTCTTCGAGCGTGACATGAAAGTGGTCAAGCAAATCCTGGTAAGTGGTGTCCGAGTCGAGATCCACGTAGGTGTGCGGATGTCCGTTGCGGGTGAGGAACTCGCGCAGGCGCAGCGTCTGGGCCGAGTGCCGTGATCCCAGCAAAATCACGTTTCCCTGGCCCCGGTTTATCAGTTCGACCCGGCGCAGGATGAAGGCGCGCATTAAAATCTCGCTCAGTTCCGCGTCTCTGGCGACGAGAGTCCGCAACTCAGTGTTGGTCATCTCGAGAAATTCGCCGGCCGCCGTCACCCGGCCACGCACCAGGCCGCGGCGGCCGGAGATCATGGTAATTTCGCCGGTGAACCCTCCAGCCTCATGACTGACGATTGGGCGCTCGCCCTGCAAGCCCGGTTGCACGATTTCCATGCTTCCAGAGAGCAGCACGAAAAATGGGATGTCACTGTCGCCCGGCTCAAACAGGATTTCCCCCACTCTCACCGTTCGTACTCTGCTCAAAGGACGGATGCGGCTTATCTGTTCCGCAGTCAGCGTAGGAAAAGCTTCGCCACGGACATCGGCGGCTAGAGGCGTCAACTGGGAAGACATGTGTTCTCCTGCCAAAGACAAGTTGAACGAAGGTTGAAAGTAGTAGATGCCACCGAGCCGTGTTCGGGTTCAAAGGGAGCAGGGCGCTGCCGCGCGGATGAAGAAGCGGCTACGTCCTCCTTACTTTTCCTGTACTTCCCCTACCCCCACAATCCTCGCAGTGGCCCGAAACTTCTTGTAATCGCGATAGGTCTGTTCCAAATCCACGTCGAAGTTCTTCAGCAGGGCGAGACGTACATCGATCTTCGCCGTGACATGGAGCGGCAACCACACTTCTTCGTTCACCCGCGTTTGCTCCAGCATGACGCGTGAACCCTTGTGAAAGCGCGCCAGGAATAATCCCCAGGAAATCGTGTCCAGGCATTCCACGTTCATCTTGGCTAGTTGCAGATCGTTCTTGTCGATCCATACGCGCCCGCGGAACTTCGACAGAAACTTGGACTCTTTCATGTGCGGCACAAAGTCCGGACGCGGCTTGCCATCAATCACCCAGGCCTCGCGCCCTCCGACAAGTTCCGTTCCCACGAGCTTGAAGTCGTAAGCGTCGGCCACTTCGCGCACGAACTTGCGATCCTCTTCACGGTCTTTCTCTTCTTTCTCCTCCCGTTTCTTGCGATCGCTTTCCGACTCGTTCTTGCGCTTATCGATGATCTTCTGAATCTTTTCTTCTTCCTTGGCGGCATCTTTCTCTGAAAGCGGCTTGTCATTCTTCTGGATCAGCCGCTGCACCTGCTCACCGTAGATTTCCATGATCTCGTAAGTCCGCATCTCGGTAGACTTGGTTTGCCCTTTGCCATCCAGCTTGTTCTCGACCTCACGCTCGATGTAGGTGTAATCGCGCAGCCGCTTGTCGTTCTCCATGTCCTTGTCGGCGACCACGCGAAACAACCGCTGCATCTGTTCCTGGGAGAGCGCACCGTTCGTGTCAGGCGTCAAATCGGGCAGGGAGGCGGTGGTCGGCAGCGTCCCTGGAACTGGTTTAACCTGCTGCCCTAAAGCGGGCAGACCGACTGGCAGAATAATGAGCAGGGCGAGCGGAGCGAGACCCAGCTTTCTAATGATCGACATTACAGTCGTTAGAAGGCAGGCAACTCCCTCAGGATGCATGAAACTGACAGGCCGCTCATCTCAGCCACGTCGCTTGCAATCTTCCCCGTGCCAGTGGTCTAAAATACGCAGTGACATGGAGGATTCCATGACGCGGCGGCCCATCCGTGCCCGTAATTTCCTCGTTACGCTCATACTTGGACTGACCTGCGCTGCGCAACCAGCGCCCGCTCCGCGCGTCGTTGACCTGACGGCGACCGACGGCATCACTCTTAAGGCGACGTACTTTGCTGCCGGCAAGAGCGGTCCCGGCGTCCTGCTGCTCCACCAATGCAACCGGCAGCGCAAAGTTTGGGACGACCTCGCCGGACGCATGGCGGCATCGGGACTCAACGTCTTGACTATCGATTTCCGCGGATTCGGCGAGAGCGGCGGCACGCCGCTGGACAAACTCTCTCCCGACGAAATCGCCAAAGTGTTCGCCGAGAAATTTCCTGCCGACGTCGATACCGCCTTCCGCTACCTCGTCTCCCAGACGGACGTCACCCGCGACATGATTGGTGCGGGAGGAGCGAGTTGCGGCGTCAACCAGGCGGTCCAATTGGCGCGCCGTCATCCCGAAGTGAAGTCCTTGGCCCTGCTGTCCGAAATCACAGATGCGGAGGGCCGTGAATTTCTGCGTCACGCGCAACGGTTGCCGCTCTTTATGGCCGCGGCGGACGATGACGACGATCCCGGCGTAGTGGAACTGATGCAGTGGTTGTTCAGCCTGTCGCCGAACCCGGCCAACAAGTTTGAACATTATTCCGTTGGCGGGCACGGAGTGGAAATGTTCACTGCCCACAAAGAATTGCCGGGCATGATCGTGGACTGGTTTGGGACCACCCTAAGAACAGGCCCAGGAGCCGCAACTAATGGGGCATCTACGCCGGTATCGCGCGAGTCCCATTTTCTGGAACTGACGGACGGTCCCGGCGGCGTGAGTAAAGCCGCGCAGATGTTCGCCGAAGAGCGCCGGCGCGATCTCACGGCCGTCTTGTTCTCGGAAGGCGCCATGAACCGCCTCGGCTACGACCATCTCCAATCGGGCGATACCAAGGGCGGCGTGGAACTCATGAAGCTCAACGTCACCGCCTATCCCAACTCTGCCAACGCCTATGACAGCCTGGGCGATGCCTATCTGGCGGACGGCCAGAAAGACTTGGCGCGGGAGAACGCCAAGCTAGCATTGGAACATCTGGCGGCGGACACGACCGACACGGAAGCTCGCCGCAAGGGAATCAAAGACAGTGCGGAGCAGAAACTCAAGCAGTTAGGCGAGGCCAATCCGTAGCTCCCGGTTGCGTTCATTGGTCCTTGTAGGCCTTTCCAAGGCATTCCGCCTGAAACAGCCGCTCATCCAGGCGGTGCAGGCTCTTGGCCATGGCTGGCGTGATCAGCGGGTAGTGCTTAATTTCGAACAGGTGATACACGATGAACCAGACCGGCTTGTCGGTGGTCATCCAGTTTTGACGATCGAAGCGCTTCAAATTGACCGGAACCGAGAAGCGCCGCAATGTGCGCTCGCGCCGCAGGTTGAAATACCCGTTGAAATAACTTATCGCCAGCTCGCGCAGCGTCCGATGGACGGGCTCGCGCCAGCGGCATCCCGCGTAGTTCGATTTAGCGACGGCGCCCCAGCATCCGTTCTCGCGAAACAGGGCGATCACGTGATCGGTGTCGTGCTCGGCCTCAAAGTCAAGCAGCAGCGGAGGATATCCATTAGCGCGCAGCGCCGCCGCCGCAAAAATGGCGCCTTCGAGGCAGTGCGCCGTCTGCTCGGCCAGCACGCGCCGCGGCGACCATGCTGTATCCGCAAGATGATATGGGGCATCGTCGAGAAATTTCTGGATGCCGTGCGGATCTTTCATGCTGCGCAGCCTGCGCAGCTCTGGAGCTGTGAAACCACCCTTGGAATCGCTCATCGTCGCATGAGTTTACATGAGAGCACGCCAGGAGAAAAATAGCGGGCAGGATCGCCGCTTGCCCTCTTAAGCGAACACCTCCGCCAGTTCGTGGGGCGTGTCCACGAGCACGTCCGGCGGATTCTCTGTGAGCGTGTGCGGGGCAAAGCCGTAATTCACGCCCACGGTCCACAGGCCGGCGTTGCGACCGGTCTCAATGTCGACGTGAGAGTCCCCAACAATCGCGGCTTCTTCCGGGCGCACGCCGTTTTCTTCGAGCAATTTGCGCGCACCTTCGGGATCAGGCTTCTTGGTTGCAAAACTATTTCCGCCATAGATCTGGGCGAAGAACGGGCCCAGTCCCAACGCTTCAACGATGGCACGCGACGGATTGACCGGCTTATTCGAGAGCACGGCCATCTTGCGCGGAACGCCGTTGCGGCCGCGGTTGAGATCTTCGCGGAATGCCCGCTGAATGGCGGCGAGGGCCTCGCGGATGCCCGCGTAGACCGTGGTGTGGTCGAGTTTATGTTCCCGATAGTAAGAAAGAAAAAACTGCAGGCCCTGGCGCACGAGTGCATCGTCAACCGCCTCGCCGCCGAGCGCGCGCTGAATCAGAATCGGAGCGCCGTCACCTACGTAGCTGGCAATCACGTCATCCGGCAACTCGGCCCGTCCGATGTGGCGCAGTGCGGCGTTCACCGAGTGCACCAGATCGAGGCGCGAATCAATCAGCGTGCCGTCGAGATCGAAGATCACCAGCTTGATCGAGTGCGGGTCAAAGGCGCGGCGGGTCCGGATCATGCGCTTCCAGAATAAACGATTCGCAGCCGCCTTGGTCGCAGACCTCGATCTGCATCCAATAGCGCCTATGACTCGACCCGAGGCTTAATAAGACTTAATCTCAAGTAATCGACGGTCCGTTCCGATATTGGAGGAATGACACACTCTGGCGATCTTATTTCTCTGGTCTATGTAAGCACTTCGGTCACCCCGTTCTCAACGCAAGACTTGTTGGAACTCCTCGCCAGGAGTAGAGAGAACAACACCAGCCTGGGGATTACCGGGATGTTGCTGTTCAAGGACGGAAACTTCCTGCAAGTACTCGAAGGCGATCGAGAGAAAGTGCACAGCCTCTATCAAAAGATCGCCGAAGATCCGCGACACGCTAAAGTAGTTGGCCTGTTCGAAGGCGCTTGCAACCAGCGGGATTTCCCCGACTGGTCGATGGGCTTTCACGATTTGCGCTCGGCCGA
>PLKR01000186.1 GCA_003140655.1 Acidobacteriaceae bacterium
ACCAACCGCCCCAATCGTCCCAGACGACAAGGATGAGAGTTGGCTGCTGCGTCCAATATAGAGCATTGGTCGTGGAGGGCGGGTTGCAGGTGCTTCCGGTAATGCCGCCGCCGACGGCGTCAATGATGTCCCCTACCCAGGACGGTCCGTAAACCGTGGCGGGTCCCTGTGTGGGATCCTGGGGGTGGTCGGACCACACCCCATCAGGTATGACCCAGCTAACCTGCGGTAGCTTGCAATTGAAAAGATCGTCGAATATCGGCGCCTCGCTATAACCCTTGCCCGGAAGACGGATGTGGCTGCTCCACTCGGTGCCGCCGCAGGGACCGCTCCCGCTGATTGCTCCATAGCACACTTCAGGGATGGCCGACGGAGCGTCCCAGATGACNNAGCGCAGTCGGCTGCGTCAGTCACGAGACTGTCGTGCGTGTAACACTCGCTTTTTCGGGGATCCGCCATCAGCGTGCCGTTGGGAGCGACCCATTCTGGCCACGCGGGACCGGTATATGGACATCCGCTATCGTTAAATCCCGAGTTTTCCGATGCGAAATCCAGGTAGTAGCCGTTGGGATCGTGGGGCTCGACCGGTGCCGAGGTACCCGTGAAAAGGAACTGGTGAGCAGAAAAGCTCGCTCCCTGGTTGGTCTGAAACATATAGTTGGCGAAGCCGTAGCTGGTGGCGATGTCAAAGTACGGCTGCATGTCGGACTTTTGCACAAACGAATATGGCGGGCATACGCCGACAAAGCTGGAATTGTTGTATTCATGGCAAAAACCATCCATTTTCCTTTTGTCGTAGTCTTCACCCACCCCTATGAAGCTGTGGTCCGGATCGATAATCTGTGGCGTACTTACATTTTTGTCCCATGCGCTAAGCGGCAGCGCCGTGTTGCAGATGAACTCGCGCTGGAGCGTCCCTGAGCTCGTGTAGACAAAGGCGTATCCCCCGCTCTGAATGTCGACACCGGGCTCGAAAGCACTCGCGCTGTTGCAAGCTCCGGAGGGCGCACCGGCTCCAAATAGGTTGTCGGGAGTGCGATTTTCCTGGACAACGATGATGATGTGCTGGAAAGTCCCCACCGGAATGGTCTGGCCGGACGCAAGCGCAGCGCCGCACGAGAAGAGGAGCAATGCCGGCAAAAGCTTACTTGAAAACCTCATGTCGAATCCTCCTGCTTGCAAAGCAGTATTGGCTAAGGGAAGGTTTGGAAATACGGCAGGCCCCCGGTAAAGATCGCAGTAGTATAACTCCTCTTGAGGCTCAATGCTAAGAAAATAGCCAATATGTGCTTAGCACGTTGCAGGTTCTTGCATACTTAATTGTTGTACTGGTTGTTTTGAAGACCGGTTTTGGGTGCGGTTTCCAGGTTTCGATTCCAATGTGTTGAGATTTTTTGCGCAGAGAGCTAACCCCCCTTCTGCTCTCGCGCCCGGGCCCGGGTTTGCAATAACTATTTCAAGTTAGTGGTGGTTTTGATGCAGATCGGACGGGGACTATACCGTTCGTGGCTCCTCGCGAGCGTCGCCGCATTAGTTGCTCTGCCGGCTCTCGCCCAAACTGTAACTATCACTCCTACGAGTGCGTCGTTCGGCAATCAAGTCCAAGGCACGACGAGTTCGACTCACAAGGTGACGCTGAAAAATGGTCAGAGCTCGGCCATCACTATTACCAGCATTACTACCAGCCTGTCTGATTATGCGGAAACCAATAACTGTCCGATCAGCCCAGCCACTTTAGGTGCGGCAGCCAGTTGCACAATCTCGACCACTTTTACGCCCGGCGCTGTAGGGATCCGCAGCGGCACTCTCACGGTGGTAGATACCGGAGGTTCCAGTCCGCAACTAGTAACGCTCAGCGGTACGGGAACCGCCCCTTCTCTCGTCTCGATTGCAGTCACGCCGGGCTCAGCTTCGGTGGTAGCGGGCTACACTCAGCAGTTTGCGGCCACGGGAACCTACAGCAACGGCACTATGCAGAACCTGACCAGCACCGCCACCTGGACTTCCTCGGCAAAGTCAATCGCAACAGTCAGCAGCGGCGGACTCGCCACGAGTGTGGCGCAGGGAAGCGCAACTATCACAGCCAAGTCCGGAACGATCAGTGGCTCGGCCACGTTGACGGTCACAGCCGCGGTGTTAACTTCAATTTCGGTTACCCCTGAGACAGCGTCGGTGGCCGCCGGCTACACCCAGCAATTCTCTGCGACGGGGACTTACAGCAACGGCACAAAGCAGAACCTGACCAGTACCACGACCTGGTCTTCGTCGGCGACATCGGTTGCAACGGTAAGCAGCGGCGGACTCGCCACGAGTGTGGCGCAGGGCAGCGCAACTATCACAGCAAAATTAGGAACGATCAGTGGTTCCGCTACATTGACGGTCACAGCGGCGGTGTTAACTTCGATTTCGGTTACTCCCGCCACAGCATCGGGCGCAGCAGGGTACACCCAGCAATTCTCTGCGACGGGGACTTACAGCAACGGCACGACGCAGAACCTGACCACGACTGCGAGCTGGACTTCGTCGAAGACTTCCGTAGCAGCAGTGAGCAGCGGCGGACTCGCCACGA
>PLKR01000423.1:0-650 GCA_003140655.1 Acidobacteriaceae bacterium
AGAGCACCGCACCGGCCGAATAGATATCACTTCTGCAGTCGGGTGGTTTTCCCCAGAGCTGCTCGGGCGGCATGTAAGGAAGCGTACCCGCCAGCCCGTGTATGCCGCTCAATGTTTCGGTAGGCGCAGATTCGTCAATCGCCACTAGTTTGGCAAGGCCGAAATCAACCACCTTAAGCTCATCATCAGACCGAATGATCACATTCCCTGGTTTTAGATCGCGATGAACTACTCCGTACCCGTGAGCGTGCTCCAGGGCCAGTGCGATCTCCTGCCCAAACTGCAAAACTTTTTCCTCTGAAAGAGCTCCGCCGGCGATCTTCGAGGCCAGGGTCACACCCGTTATGAGCTCCATGACCAGAAAATCGACCCCAGCGTCAAAATCGAAGTCATAAATGGCGGCGATATTGGGATGGTTTAGGCGAGAGAGAGCCAACGCCTCCTTACGGAAAAGTCTCCGTGCCTCATCATTCCCCAGCCCACTCGAAGGCAAGACTTTGAGGGCGACGTCGCGATCCAACCGCTCGTCGTGGGCGCGATAGACCGTACCCATCCCCCCAGCCCCGATCTTCTCAAGGATGCGGTAATGCCCGAGCGTCTGGCCGATCGTGACAGTGAGGGCCGACATGGCAGCAATCTTACGAGATCGA
>PLKR01000423.1:660-9164 GCA_003140655.1 Acidobacteriaceae bacterium
TTGCGGTCGACACCGCGCAGCGCGTCGGAGAAATCGCTGCCGGCGATGTAAGCCCGCCTGCGGCAGCCGCCGACGGTCTGGAGATGTGGGCATCCCTGCGACCTTGGCGATTGTTCCCGAGTGACGGGGTAACCGGAAGTGATTTCCCGGAGAGCCGATTCGCGTCATTACTTCTGGCTTGCCGACAATTCAGAAATCAGTGCCCGTGTCACTGGGGGGCGACCCCTTCGGCGATAAATATGCGGCTCTTGGTTGAGCTTTGCCGAAACGGCCTGATGGCCGCATAGTCCGGCGAATCGTACCACTCCCGGGCTTTCTCCACGCTGTCGAAACCGATTACGACGATGAAACCCTTTGGCGGTTCGCCCTCAAGAGCCTGAATCTTGCCACCGCGAACGACATAGTGTCCATTGAAAGACGCCACTATCTGCGGCGCCTTCTCACCGTACTTCTTTAAGGTCGTGGGGTCCGTTACCTCGACTTCCGCAATAACGTAGGCCGGCGGCGTCTTGACTTGTTGCGCGTGAATCAGCCTGGCACCAGCAACACTGATCAGGACACCAGCCAGCACGGCCAGCGCCAGTTTGTAATTCGTCTTCATAGTTTCATTCTCCCGTCTGTATGTGGCCGATGGATACTAGGCATTGCTAATATGCGTATCGGTAGCGTGTCGCGCGTAGACTAGGTGAGGTATGTAGTCGTGTCAAGAACGCACAATCTCGTGACATACTACCCATTTGGATACTGGGAGAATGCCGTATGCGGAAAATCGGGAGCGAAACCGTCCGCGAGTGCCCTTGCGAATACGCCTTTCGCTACATCGGTGGGGCGTGGAAGATCCTGATCGTTGCGCATTTGGTTCGAGCGGAGATTCGCCGCCACGCTGAAATCAAGCGACTCCTGCGCGGAATTACGGCCAAGATGCTCACGCAGCAACTCCGCGAGATGGAGCACGATGGCTTGATCGAACGTACGGTGTATGCACAAGTTCCGCCCAAGGTTGAATACCGGCTTACGGCGCTTGGCGAAACACTACTTCCTGTCCTCGAGGCGATGTATGCCTGGGGCGAACAAACCCGAGAAGCCGCCTCACACACGAAGTTCACTAACACGAACGCAAACGCGGGCGGATCGAAATCCCAGCGGCACAACGTGCCCGTTCAGTCGACAGCCGCAACTTGCCCCTAGACCGGTGGGGCGGGTGGCCCAAAGCCTAGCGCCAATAGATTTGTGTCGGATCCAGCTCAGCCTACCCGATCGAGCACAGGATCATGCCGAGATAACGGGCAACTCGGAAGTAACCGAAGCGGCGATTGCGCTCGGCCTTTTCTTACATGGGATTTAGCGCTGGGCTTCTGTGCAAACCGGTTCACCCGCATGCAAATTAAGCCGCCGGCATATTGCGCCGGCGGCTTTGAAACCTAAAGAGCGCTTCGACGTTTGTTTCAGGACGACGGCCCGATGTCAATCGAACCGCCCTGACGCCTAAGCCTGCTTTTTCTTCTCTTGATCCTGTCTCTCTTGTTCCGACTGAGGACTCTTGGGCTGTCCGCTCGGATTCTGCTGTTTCTGCTCTACTGGCTGGTTCGGCTGGTTTCCAGATTTCTGCTCCGGACCGGGCTTCTGAGCATCGTTACGCTGTGGGGTGCGATTTTCTTGATCTGACATTTTGCTCTCCTTGGCTGGTCTTCATTGTTGTTGATTGTTCGATACGGCCTGGGCTGCTTCGGGCCGTTGGGTCGTTGGGTCGTTGCGTGGCAGGTTGTGACCTGCGCTGTGCGTGGGCTGTGTTGCCGTTCCCGACTTAGCCTCGCCAACGCGAGTATCCCCAGCCCCCGCCGCCGAGCAAGAACAGCACTACAAGAACTATCAATACGGTTTCCATTTTGTACCACCTCACCTGTAAGAGGAAGCTGGACTGACCTTTGTAACGGTCATCTCATTTCTTCACTACGCTACATGGTATGAGTGGCGAAGACGGATGTCTGGTCACTTTAGACCACTCTGACCGATCGATTTGCACGGCGCTTATCGAGGATTGTGACAGAGTTCGCGCTGTGACCCATAGGGAGTTTGCGCTCCGACTCTTTCGTGCCGAAATTCACGCCAGCTCGATGGATGCGATTGCTGTGGAAGTCGCTTGGCCCGGGCGTTATCACCGGAGCTGCCGACGATGACCCATCTCTTAAGAAAACAAGCGAACGGGGCGCAGGGCCAACCGAGTGCAACGCTTGGGATGAATACCGTGGCGATCACCACAGTGGCAATGTTCGAGCCCGCATAGGCATGTTTGTTGTCTAGACTGCTGACCTTGCTGCCGTCGAGCCGCACGCTCCCATGACGAGAGTAGGGCGGAACTAGCTCCTTCCACGCTGTCCAATTTTTGTCACTCTGTGACAACTTATGGGCCGCGCACGAAGAGGTGGCCTCAGCCTCAATCCCGAGCCAGTTCACCTTGATCCAAATGAATTTTCATAAAGCGAGTGTTGACAGTACCAGCAAACCAACTGACAGCAACTCTTTACAGTCGCGCCTTCATCGTCCGCACGTCGAGAGAGAGGCTCTGACTGAGGTGTTCTTTTGTGAACAGTTTCTTCAGTCTCGACTAGCTAACCTCTCTTAAGCACTGGGACTTAAAAATGGGAAGTCTCCACTGATTCGCATAAACCAGTGATCCCGATTGAAGGATCTCTAATCTATTCGATGGCATGAAAAGGAAGCCTAAAGTATTGTCCCGCTGGATCAAGATTGGCGGACTGTTGGCTCTAGGTGTGATCGGCGGCGCCATTGTGTTGCTGCTAATCCGATGGCCATTCAAGCGGGATACCGTCGTCCGGGCCCTGCAGGAACAGTTCTCCAGCACAGTCGAAGTGAAAACGTTTCACGCGACGTATTTCACCCCAGGGTGCGTTGTCGAAGGAGTAACTTTCCGCCGTAACAGTGATGGAGACGCTCCGCCGATCGCTACAATCGAAAAGCTCACCATCCAGGGCGCTTACTGGGAGTTTTTCAGCGCTCCGAAGCGTGTTCGACGTGTCAGGATCGAGGGTTTGCACATATTCGTGTCACCCCGCAGTGAACGCACCGGCAACGCAGCGCGACCTACTGGCCCGGCGCAATCTACATTGATTATCGACGAGATCATCGCGGACGGCGCCGTGGTGGAGGTTGCTTCCGGCGAACCCGGGACAGAACCCCTCAGGTTCGAAATCCACAAATTGGCGCTGAACTCTGTGGCCGAGGATCGGCCAATGTCGTTCCACGCCGCGCTACTGAATGCGAAACCTCCCGGAGAAATTCGCACGGACGGGCAATTCGGCCCCTTGCGACCGCAGAACGCCGGCCAGACCGTCCTTTCCGGCTCCTATGTGTTTCAACGCGCCGACCTGGGCATATTTCCAGGCATTTCAGGAACGTTGTCCTCCACCGGCAAATTCAATGGTGTGCTCGAACGGATCGAGGTCGAAGGCAGTACCGACGCGCCCGATTTTCAGGTAACGCGACCCGATCATACGGTACATCTGAAAACGCAATTCCATGGGATTGTTAACGGGATGGATGGAGACGTCTCTCTACAATCTGTGCAGGCACAATTTGAGCGGACGTCACTGGTATCGCAAGTCGAAGTGGCAAAGAAAGCGGCCTCGGGAGGCAAGACCGTTTCGCTGGGCGTGACGGAACTGCAGGGCAGGATACAGGACTGGTTACGCCTCCTCTCCGTGGGGGATCCTCCGGCTTTGACCGGAGCGATGAATTTCAGAGCGCAGGTCCGGGTTCCCCCCGGGAAAGGACGCTTCATTGAGAGGATTAACCTGCGGGGAGACTTTGGCATCGATGCGGCGAGTTTCATCCACCCTACGACGCAGGAAAAGGTTGACAACCTCAGTCAACTGGCTCAGGNNGCGATCGCGACGTTCTCAGATCTCTCCTTCAGTGTTCCGGGAGCGCTGGCCCATATGCATGGCACATACGGCCTGTTGACCCAGCAGATTGACCTTCACGGAACCTTGCAACTCGATAACAAGCTTTCCAAGGGATCGAAGGGGGTGAAATCAGTTCTACTCAAATCTGTGGAGCCATTCTTAAAGAAGAAGAATAAGGGAGAGATCGTGCCCATCAAGGTCGGGGGGACCTTCAGGCAACCATCTTATGGACTGGACGTGATCCCGTAATGAACCGAGAAGACGACTGCCTCGTCAATTCGAAACCAATCGCTTTATCGCCAACAATCTTCTTGAGCCACCGCCAAACCCATCGCTTTCATTGACTTGAACGTCTCACCCACGTAAGATTTGCCCCTATGATCGGCCAAAACATCTCGCACTACCGCATCATCGAGAAGCTGGGCGGCGGTGGTATGGGCGTAGTTTACAAGGCCGAGGACACCAGGCTCCGCCGCTTTGTTGCCCTCAAATTCCTGCCCCCCGAGTTCTCCCAGGACCCGCAGGCCGTCGATCGTTTCCAACGCGAGGCGCGTGCCGCTTCAGCCCTCAATCATCCTCACATCTGCACCATCTATGAGATTGATCAGGCCGAAGGCCAACACTTCATCGCCATGGAGTTGCTTGAGGGTGAGACGCTCAAGCACCGCATTGAGAGCAATTCGCCGAAGCTTGATCAATTGCTGGACTTGGGTATTCAGATCGCAGACGCATTGGACGCGGCTCACAGCAGCGGCATCGTGCATCGCGATATTAAGTCCGCCAACATTTTCGTCACCAGCCGAGGACACGCCAAGATCCTCGATTTCGGCTTGGCCAAGCTCATTCCGCTCGCCCGGCTTGCGCCCACAACCGGGAGCAATGATATGCCCACTGTGGCCTCGGAAGCTCTTCTGACCAGCCCAGGATCGACGGTGGGCACCATCGCCTACATGTCGCCGGAGCAGGCCCGCGGCGAAGTCCTGGATGCTCGTACCGACCTGTTTTCTTTTGGGGTAGTGCTTTACGAGATGGCCACCGGCAGGCAGCCGTTTCCCGGTAACACTTCAGCCATTATCTTTGAAGCGATACTGAACAAAGCGCCGACTTCACCGATCCAGCTAAACCCCGGATTGCCGCTGCAATTGGAAGTCATACTGAACAAGGCGCTGGAGAAGGATCGAGACTTACGTTGCCAAACTGCGGCTGAACTTCGCGCGGATCTGAAGCGCTTGAAGCGGGACATGGAGTCGGCCCGGGTGGACGTTATTGGTCAGAAAGCGAGCGCAGCCATATTGGCCGCCTCGCCGCCAGCCCCGCGGAAGAATCCGCTTGTTCCCGTCCTCGTCGGCCTCGGGCTCTTGGTTGGAGTGGCTGTTGGGCTACTTGCGGGCAAGCGCCTTTGGCAAACAGCACAATCAGCGCCGCTGTATCACGAAATTACATTTCGCCGGGGTGTGATTCCTACGGCACGGTTTGCTCCTGACGGGCAAACCATCTTGTACAGCGCTGCCTGGCAGGGAGATCCTGCGGAGATATTCACTGCGCGCCAAGGGTCCGTCGAATCCCGCTCTCTGGGGCTGGGGAACGCCCAGCTTTTGGCGGTTTCGTCCTCCGGCGAAATGGCGTTGTCGTTGGAGAGCCATGTCACCAGCACCTGGGTAAGTTCGGGAACCCTAGCCAGAGCGCCGCTGGCGGGCGGTGCGCCGCGTAAGATTCTCGAAGACGTCCAATGGGCCGATTGGTCTCCGGACGGAAATGATTTGGCAGTGGTGCGTGACGCGGGCGGCCGCAACCGGCTGGAATACCCGATTGGCAAGGTCCTCTACGAGGCCAGCGGGAGCTGGATCAGCCATCCACGTATATCTCCCAAAGGCGACATGATTGCGTTTCTCGACCATCCCGTGCAAGGCGACGACAGTGGGTCCGTCATGGTGGTAGATCTGTCGGGCAACCGGAGGAAGTTGTCGCACGACTGGTATAGCTCCCAGGGCCTTGCCTGGTCACCCGATGGCAAGGAGGTCTGGTTCACGGCCCGGGCAATGGGAGCGGACCGTTACCTTTCCGCAGTTGGCCTTTCCGGAAACGAACGATTGGTGACGCGGATACCCGGCACGCTCATTTTGTTTGATATTTGGCGAGACGGGCGAGTGCTGCTAGCCCGCGCTAGCCGGCGCCGCGAAGAAATGGGCTCAGCCGACGGTGCCAAAGAACGCGACCTCTCTTGGCTTGATTACTCCTGGCCCGCCGATCTCTCCGCCGACGGCAAGACGCTGCTTTTCGACGAGGAAGGCGTGGGTGGAGGAGTGCAATTCGGCAAGGGGCAAGAGTTGACGTACGCGATTTACATGCGCGGCGTCGATGGCTCAGCGGCGATCCGGCTTGGTGAAGGCGCCGCCGCGGCTTTGTCCCCGGACCAGCAATGGGTGATCGCACAAACCCCTGGCATTCCCGCGCAATTTCGCCTGTTACCCACGGGCGCAGGTGAGCCTAAGGCGCTTACCAACGACGCCATTAACCACGATACAGCGCGCTGGTTGCCCGACGGAAAGCAGTTTGTGTTTGCGGGGAATGAACCCGCCCACGGCGTGCGCCTTTATCTGCAGGCTGTCTCCGGAGGTAAGCCGCAGGCCATCGCTCCAGAGGGAGTGAATGGAACGAACTTTGCGGTTTCACCCGATGGCCGACTCGTTGCCGGTATCGGTCCGGATGGCAAGGGTTATCTTTATCCGATTCACGGCGGAGAGCCCATTTCGATCTCAGGTCTGCTCCCTGCGGAGCAGCCTATAGGCTGGACCCTGGACAGCAAGTCTCTCTACATCTACAGACTCGGTGAAGTTCCGGCCAAGGTCTATCGCTTAGACCCGGCCACGGGACAGAGGACAGCTTGGAAAGAGCTCATGCCCGCTGATCCTGCCGGCGTGGCAACTATAGGGCCCATCCTGATAACACCCGACGGGAAAACGTACGTCTATGGTTTTCACCGAACCCTAGCAGACCTCTACCTCGTCGAGGGCCTGAAGTAATCTTCCTTCAGACCCCGGATTCGACGCCTGTCACTCATATAAACTTGCGTATTGCCCTACTCTGCCGAGAGGGAATGAAATTGCCCTAGGAGAAAGCGGTTTGTCACTAAATAAGGATGCGCTTTGGTACAAGGACGCGATCATCTATCAGGTGCACGTCCGAACTTTCCACGACGGCAACGGTGATGGTATTGGTGATTTCCAAGGGCTTGAACAGAAGCTCGATTACCTCCAGGAACTGGGGATCAGCGCAATATGGCTCATGCCATTTTTCCCCTCGCCTCTGCGCGATGATGGCTACGACATCGCAGATTACAACGCAGTCCATTCAAACTATGGAACGTTGGAGGATTTTCGCAAGCTCCTTGAGTCGGCCCACGGGCGAGGAATCCGGGTCATCATCGAAATGGTGTTGAACCACACATCCGATCAGCATCCGTGGTTTCAAGAGTCGCGAAGTTCGCAGAACAATCCACGTCGCGATTGGTACGTCTGGAGTGATACCGACACGCGGTACAAGGGAACCCGCATCATTTTTCTCGACACCGAAACGTCCAACTGGGCATGGGACTCGACTTCGAAATCGTTCTATTGGCATCGCTTCTTTAGTCACCAGCCCGACCTCAACTACGACAATCCCGCCGTTCGGGAACAGATGTGGAATGTGATGAAATTCTGGCTGGANNAAACTCGATGAACAATTTAAGGGCCGGATGCTTCTAGCCGAGGCCAATCAGTGGCCCGCGGATCTTCGCCCGTATTTCGGTGACGGGGATGAATTCCATATGGCGTTTCATTTTCCGCTGATGCCGAGGATGTTCATGGGGCTGAAGTTGGAGGACCGCAAGCCCATCACTGAAATCTTGCAGCAGACACCGGAAATCCCGCCCTCATGCCAGTGGTCCTTGTTCTTGCGCAACCACGATGAACTGACCCTGGAAATGGTAACCGACATGGAACGCGATTACATGTATGACATGTACGCCGCAAGCAAGACGATGCGGCTGAACCTCGGAATTCGGAGGCGGCTCGCTCCCTTGTTGAGTAACGATCGCAGGCGCATCGAGTTGATGAACGGTATGCTGATGTCGTTGCCAGGCACTCCTATCATCTACTACGGGGATGAAATCGGAATGGGCGATAACATTAGTTTAGGTGACCGAAACGGAGTAAGGACTCCGATGCAATGGAGCGGCGGATGGAACGCCGGTTTTTCTACGGCGGAGCCGGAGCGCTTGTATGCTCCGCTCATTCACGATCCCGTGTATGGTTATCCCGCCGTGAACGTCTTGTCGCAAAGAGAAAGCGAACACTCGCTCCTCCGTTGGATGCAACGCATCATAACGGTGCGCAGATCGACCGGAGTGTTCGGAAGAGGATCGATTGAGTTTCTGCATCCAGCCAATCACAGGATACTGGCCTATTTGCGGAAACTGGGCAAGGATGTTGTGCTGGTTGTCAACAATCTTTCGAGCACGGCTCAAGCTGTCGAACTGGATTTGCGGAGCTACAAGGGAAATATCCTGATCGAGATGTTTGGCAACAATATATTTCCGCG
>PLKR01000427.1:0-3192 GCA_003140655.1 Acidobacteriaceae bacterium
GCCGAACTGTCGCCAGACGCGGCAAAGAAGTTCTGGCCTTGTGACGCCATCTGCTCAAAGTACGGGTCCAGAGTGCTGGGGTCCGCCGGTGTCCAGCCCCACGAGCAACTGATCTGCTTGGACAACGGAGCGTCCGTAGTCGTAACCATCGCGCTGATGCAGGCAGTGTCGCTGATATTTCCCGATCCGCTGGCTAAGACGTCGCCGCAGACGTACATGTAGAGCATTGTGGAGCCTGGGGCCATGCCCATCGCCTGTGTCATGTCGAGGGTCTGCTCTGTATCGTCACATGCCTTACTGCCGCTATCGACGCAGGTTGTGGCGTACCCGCCCGTGGAAATGAGGGTGGGAGTGTATGGTTCCGTTTGCCCAGCGTTCTTGTAATACGTGGTCAGATCGGCCAAATCGGTTCCCGCGAATTCGAACAGGGCGATGTTCTGGCCGGTGCCGGTGAGCGCCGTTCCACCGTAGTAGGCCGCGCGCATGTCGCTGCCCAAAAAGGAAGACGAAGGGCCGGAGCCGGTGGTGGCATGGGACACGACCTTGTCGGGATCAATCCCATGGGCCTTGGCGTAGTCGCTCTTCTTGACATACATGGGATGCGGCTTGGAATCGTTGTCCAAACCGGTGATGTGCCAAATCTGGAAGGGAAGGTCCACGGTGGGCTCGCGGTCCACGGCAAAGAATGTGCGGTCTTCGGTGAGGTCGTGATAGGTCCCCATGGTCACATGGAAGGCCTTCTCGATGTTCGCCACCGTGCCGGTGAGCCTTAGGTCCCTGGCATCGCGGGTTCCGCTGATGATCTCAAAGCCGCTCGCTTTCGCGAAAGCAACCAGGGCGTCCCAATCTTCCTGGCTGGGGCCGAATCTCGCGGTAAACTCCTGCGGCGTAAGGAACTGGTGGTAGGAGGAGCTGGCAGGATCTTGGACTTCCTGTATGAAATTTTCCAACCCTGCGCGATCACGCAGCGGCAGAACCATGTCGAAGCGCAGTGTCTGGGTTGCCGGGAGTTGCCCGACGAACTGCGCCTGCCCATTGGCAACCGCGTCGCGCACATGACGCGTCGATAGGAGCTGCGGCTGGGCCTGTCCTGGGATGGTGAACAACAAGAACACGATCGCGCAGACAAGCGCAATCCGTGCCAGCAGTGGGGAAGTATTTCTTCTCATTTTCTTGTCCTCTTTGATTTTCAGATGTAAAAACGTTCGGCTGTTAAACCGTACCGCAGGCCAGAATTCGTGGCATCTTAACTCACATTCGGGCGGGTTATCTAGAGTTTTTGAAAAGCGTTACGGAAATGGAATGCATAGACAGGGAAAGCGTGGTCAGGCTGTCAGAGCAGCATTGAGGCTATGTTTGGGTTCGGGACGCTTGCGGAAGACGACTCTTACTCCCTCGCGCCATCGCTCGTCAATTCCCACGAATTCCCATTCAATCTCGGGCGAGAAGTATCGCAGTAACTTATCCGTTGCCGGATGCACGTGGAGCGCTGGAGCTACTAGAAATAGCAGAGGCTTCTCGGTCGATAACTCGCGGTCTTCAAAAAATCCAAAGCGAGGGAATTCGCCGCGCGCATGATGCCACTCCACGCGCGACCAGTAGTCAAGCCCTTGCAGCGGCAGGTGGATATCTTCATCGGCCTTCAGTTCCACCACGGCCAGCCGCCCCGCATGCGTGGTAGTGAGCACATCGATCATGGCGCGGTCCGACGCGGAGAATGCCGGAACCTGCGAATACCTGCACGACGGCTCCAGCCGCCCATCCACCACACTCACATCGCCCACTACCAGAGACTCCAGCCATCTCTCCGGACGCAGCCGCCACAGCGGATGCTGACGCGGTCCGTAAGGATGACGAGTATCGCGCAAGCAATTCGCCAGTTCGGCAAACTCGGATTCGTTGCATGTATCCAGAACCCGTTCCTCCGCGCCCACGCCGAACACAATCTCCTCGGTGCTGCGAAACGATCCCGGAACGCCCCCCAGTCGCGCCCGGGCGAACTCCAATCCACGCCACCGGAAAACAATCTCCCCCGCCGAGAGCACAGCGACTTCACAATTCGGCAGGATCTCCTGAAGTCTGGCAATCGACTCCTTGAAGCGCTCCCGCGCCGCATCATCATCCGTAGCATGCACCAGACGCGTCGCTACATTGCCGCGATCCGCGCAGTCGATTTCCATTAGCGCGTCGTGCCGTTCGTCCAATTCGAACAGAGACCACTTGGCGGCATCCCGGTTGAGGTTTGCCATCCGCTCCCGCGCCAGCGCGGAGGTTCCAGCGGGAAGAAACATGTTCAGCCCTTCTACAAGCACATTCGCCGCCTGCGCTTGGCGGCAGACATCGAGCCACAAAATGCCAAAGGTCAGCGCCGCATCAATGGAGGACTGCGTTTCCTGCGCATTCACCCCCAGCAACGCAAATGCCGAGCGCCCCTGCCGCATTAGGCCTCGCGTATAGACCGGCCCAAAGGATTTCTCCAGATCCACGCCGGTCGTCAGCCTCACAACCTTGAACTCGGGAAAGCGACGTTCCAGCGTTCTCCGCAGCTTCTGCTCATACGCGGCGCGGGCCGCCCGTCGAGCGGTGGGAGAACGCCGGTCGCGTTCGCGGCAGATCTCCAGCTTCGAGGGCCGCGCCTGTCCCAGTCGCTGCACAGCGAGCCGCAGAGTGCCGTTCTTGACCTCCGCATCCAGCACTCGCCGCACGGCGTTCCGTTCCGCCGACCACAGGTGCAGCAGGCATCGGTTGTACTCGCCTGAAATGGAATATTTGGATTGCGCCAGGTCAAAGGCGACTGCGCCGTTTTCCAGCACTACCGCGCCCGCGGCTTCGCTAAGAAAGTCCTGTACGGTACGAGTCAAGGCTTGCGGCGTCACTGTCGGCATGGAAATCTCCCTCCCGGATTGTCCCGCCACTGCCGCCCCGATGTCTGTGACATGTGACCATCGTCACATTTCGCCTGTGGATGTTTCGCCCGCCCGCTTCCGCTCCGTGTGGGATAATGAACGAATCCGCCCAACTGAGTCTGCCTCCAGCCCGGCGGCATCTAATTTCTGTGAGTAAAAGCTTGAACAAGCAGCCTCTTTTGGATAAGCAACGCTTTTTCTTCGACCACTACGGCGTCACCGAAAACGACCTCGAACATTACCTCGCGGCCGCTCTTTCCGCCGGTGGCGATTATGCCGACCTTTA
>PLKR01000427.1:3254-3394 GCA_003140655.1 Acidobacteriaceae bacterium
CCGGCAAACTGCAGCGCGCAGCTTGTACCCCGTGACCCTGCCCTCGGTCGACGCCGAAATCACCGCCAAGGTTGAACTGGTGATGCGGGCCGACAAGGCGGCGCGTGCCTATGATCCGCGCATCCAGGAAGTCCGCGCCA
>PLKR01000480.1 GCA_003140655.1 Acidobacteriaceae bacterium
ACTATCCCACAACCTCCGCAGTTCCAGACGCTGTCACGACGGCCATGCAGACGGGCAATCGGATCGGATATCACCCAGAAACGGCCCGTTTTGAGATAGAAGCCCTTGCCGGTCGATGCGCGGCAGCGCTGTCCGCCACCGAAACCGCGCAAAATGACATTAAGTCGCCCACATCCTATGCGTCCCCTTCCGCTTCCGCCACTGCCCAAGGAGATCCTGAGCGCACTAAGGCGCACCAAGCTCGCTTGCAACGTGCCCTCGCAAACCTGCACGATGCACAATGACTATTTAGACATTGTGGCTGACCTGCAGTTGTCTCACATCGCAGCAGGTCGCACTAAGAAACACCAAGTTCGACTACAAACCGGCACCAGAACCGGCATCGGAAGACGCAGGTTTTAGCCCAGCGGCGTTTTGATCCCGATACTTACTGCCGGATACAGGATTCACCCGAGTTTCATGGGACCGTGCTAGGTGTAACTTTCGGAATGATTCCGGTCGAGCGGCCGGCGGCTCGCTTCTCTTACCGGATATCGAAGTGCAAACGAACGCCCAAGAACTTACAAGCCTCGTGTCTTCTCCGGTATTGAACTTCGCAGGACAAGGCACGGATCAACCCAAGCAGGATACACATCGCCCACGCGGAGCATTCGCCATGGCAGTGAACGCAGCAGCGGCCTACGGGATTTATTCCCAGGATGTCCCTTTGACCGACATCGTGTGCAATCTAAACCGGGCTGGCTTCGAGAATGAAGATATTTGCATGATGCTGTCACCCGGCCATCCCTTTGCAGCGATCGTTCGAGACGGCAACCTGTTTAATGCGAAGAAGGAAGCCAGTGTCGTGGCGGCCGGTTTGATTGGCTGGCTCTCGGAATTCGGTGCGGTGCTGATTCCCACGGTAGGTTTCTTCATCCGATCACAGGCGTTCTTTCGCGCGCTCATGGTGACGCGGGAAGCTCCGGCCTTCTGTGGCAATGCCAGAACGCTGGTAGGGCTCGGTTTTTCGGAGGAAGANNTAAGACTGGCTGCCCGAACCTCCGTGCCACAGCGGATGTTAGTTCTTGCGCGCCCTAGGGGCGTGGTGTCGCTGCCGGAACGCCAAGCCTGCCGATTCAATTAGTACTCGCCTCTGGATTTGAGGCGTCGCAGTCCTCTAAACCAATGACGGTTTTGAGGAGGAGTTTCCAGACGGAGCGGCACCCTGCCGCAAAATTCACCATCATTGGGGCGGCTTCGAGACTCGCCGCCTTCTGAAAGACGGTCTATCCAGCAACGCCACTAATGGCCGATAGATTCTTGCTATTCCTCGGCATCCTTTCTATCCTCTCCTGCAACTGACATAGACGAAACTGCGCCACTGCGCCCTGACTAGCCAGGGGGACCGCCCAAAGTCAGGGCGTTGTTTTTCTTTTCAACGCACTATGACGAAACAAGAACGCAGCGTAAAAGAGTCCCTCGCTGTCCGCTGCCCGACTTGTGGTGCCAAGCCGGGACAGAAATGCAAACTTAGCACCGGACAGCGCGAGGCCGACTTTGAAGTTTGCGGGGAAGCAGAGAACGGAAAAGACGCAACCTTCATCGCCCTGATCTCGTTCCCACAACGCAGTAGGGACAACAGGGCTCCTTTGGCGCTTTAGCCGTCACACGCAATGCTCCCAGACCTGGTTTGTGCTGCCCAGCGCCTAAGTTATTTCGTGCAAGCGGGGTGACCACAATCGCAAGCAATTTCGGTCTCGCTCGAACCGGCCTCCTTGCAAAACTGACTGCAATATTTCTCTCCGGCAGGAGGTATACAAACACAGGGCAGGTGAGCGCACTTTCCAGTACTTTGGCTAGTCATCATGATCCTTTCAGTTCTGGGATTTTCTGCCGGTATTTTCACCGACGGCCAATCAAAGCGACTATCACCACGACAAGCAATACCAGACCCAATCCACCGCTGGGATAGTATCCCCAGTTTGCGCTATACGGCCAAGTGGGCAGTGCCCCGAGAAGAAGCACAATCAACACGACAAGCAATATGGTCCTCATGAGATTAGCCACCTCGTCGACACTTGGGTGCCAAGAAACCTAACAAAGGTTGTGCGTTTTCTTGATGGTGCCGAGTGAGTCGGAGGGATCAAGCACGATGTGTTCAACTAGTCTCACCTTAATACCAGATCTCCATATCAAGGCGCTTGCTGAACGTAGAGCCTTCCTCGGGATTTGTTGATACGGATTTCACTGTATTGTCTCAAGTCGCCGCTCCCTGTAACCTCCGTCGATAGATCACGATCCTGAAAGCGGTCATGGGTTAGCGAGTGCTTTATGGGTACTCATTCCGACCCTCACGACCGTTTTTTAATGTCTAATCGTTTTGACTGCTTGCCTTTCATCGAAGGTCTCGCGGAACTCTGCTATCGCAACCGACATAAAGGTAACAGGGGTGGCATTACGAACGAGACATTGCGCAGATGCAGGTCAGACCGTAAGGTGGGGGTGAGCAGTTTTCGGGGGAGGGCTGTTCGAACGAAGGAGCGTCCCGTGACTCAATGAGTCTGGGGCGCTTTCGTTTCTTGTCGGCTCCAATCACGATTGATGCCTGACCCCCTCTCACCTCTGCCACTAAACGGGAGGCCCGCGAGTTGGGGCGGGTTCCCGCAAACTACCTCCCGCTTCTAAAGCGCTGAGCGAGGGAGGGGACGCTGCCCTTCCCTCGCGCACCCATCCCCAAAACTGCGCTGCAACGATTCCCAAAACAATCACGCATCCGGATAGGATGCCCACCCTGAGGATTTTCGCCGGAGCCTGCTGCGAGACATCGAGGAGCTACTGACACGCTCGGTGCAACAAAAACCGGCCTTCCTCAACCTAGTATTTAACCGTCTCCTTTGTCTCCGTTGCCGTGACACCGTATGTGCATTTTGGCGTTGTGCCCGGAGGCGCAGACGTTCCTTGCCAACCCGGATCTGCGATCCGGTCCTGGTTCTGATCGTACAGGTAAACTGTGAATGTGAGCCCCGAGTTCGCGGGGAAATCGTCGCATTGTACAATGCCATAGTCCTCGCTTACAGCGCCGAATGCCCAATTCCACACTTGTCCATCGGCGGGAGTTGTCGCCAGCGTTGTCTTTTTCCCGGTGGTCTTATCCTTGCTTACCACGTTCCAAGTGGGACAGTAATCCTTTCCAGGTTCGCAGGTGGGGGCAATCGTGCCAATGAGTGTGTCGCCCGAGCTGACGTCCAGCAGAGGGCTATACCACGTAACTCCATTTATGCAGCAGTTCCAGCTCTCAACCGCCCAGTAGTTCCCACCGCCTCCAGCGGAGAGTCCAAACTGCAGCACGGGCTGAAGAATGCTTATAACGTCGTTGATATCCTCGAAGCCAGGAAAGAAAAACAGGGTCTGCCCATGACGGCCAGTCGGTTCCGGCGGTACGATCCAGGTTGCGGAAATCTTGCCGTATGACGTGCTCGTGGTGGTGCTCACATATTCAAGCCAGCCGTTGATCGTTGGATCCATCCCGCTCATTTCCTTGATATCTGCAGTTACAATCGCTCCCGTGGAAGTGTAATGCGGATAATTGCAAAGTGGAGCGCTCGCGTCTACGGTGCTATCCGCGTGTTCGACGCGTCCATCTGCCAACAGTATGTCGCCTTCCGCGAGCATCAGGACACAGGAAGGATGGAAGTACCCAAATGGTGTGATCACGTACTCCTCCGGCACGTCCGGAGGCCGGTTCGGCCCTGCCACCTGCCCACTTAATGAGGCGGAACCCACAAAAAGGACAGTCACAACAGCGAAGCCAGCCAGAGAGAAATTCCTTAATAGCTTTGTACCTTTAGTCATCACAAATCTCCTTATCGGGAATTTCTTTTTTGACTTCGAAAACGACATTCTACGCCTATCTAGCCTGTCCGCGACGTTGGGAAATGATTTTCATCTGGAGTGCAAAGAATCGTATGCGGTCCGTACCAGCACAGCCGAAATTGAGCCGCTCGCAGCCCACTTTTTGCGACACCTTTTCCTTACTCCAAGCCGCTGTAGACGATTCCACTGCCAACCTCCGTAGAGTTCGTTTTGCTCTCAAAGCCGTATGAATACTGGCATTGGCTCGATCACACGGCCACTTACTCGGAGTTCAAAAAGGAAATGTGGGCTAATTCTGCAATGGTCAAGCACAAGATTCAGATTCCTGTGATCGTATTCACGCTGGCCAGGAAGAAGCTATTCTTGCGATGGGTACTCGAAAGGTTCAAGAGAAGCAAAATTGTGGGCAAGAGAAATCCAACTGAATAGGCACCAAGGGCGAAACATCGGCCACGTTCACAACTACTTTGATTAACAGCGCACGACCTGCTCGTTTCGCTCAACTTGACCATCGACGAGGAACCAAGGCGCACGGCCCCGCGCCATCGGCAACTTTCAGAAATCCTCACCAAGCCTTTCTGAGCGCCGCGAGTCCCTGGAGATAATCCTCATCTTCGATCCTGCTCTCCACCCCGAACTCGGTCAAGATCGTCATCATCCGCCCCAGGGGGACTCCAGCAAGCTCGGCAGCTCTGCCCAGCGATGCTTCGCCCTTCTTGTACCTTTCCACCGCGAGTAAGACTCTGCCCCGGGTGACCATATCCCGCACGGCCTTCGAAAGATCACTCCTTTGTTCCTTGGTGAGCTCGTTCAGAAATTCGAAATTCTCACGATCCATTCGAATGCTCATCGTCTTCGTCATGTCGCTGTCCCCAGTTTCCGCCTAGCGTCTTCAAGAATTGACCTTTTGTAACGCCCATGCTTTGCCAGCCCCTCAAGTTTCACGAGGGACTCGTTCGTCGTAAATAGTCGCTTCTCGCGCATTCGCACCAAGATGCCTATCGCCGTCGTAAGCGCAATACCAAGCAACTTGCACGCATTGATCCCATTCTTGTCATCGATGCCCAAAACCCGAGCTTTCTCAGCAAGAGCCAGGACGATGGCTTCCGCTTCGCCCCTGCCGAGGCCAAAGTCTCCTTGCAATCTCGTAACGAGCTTCCTGTCCTTGACAGCGATGACTCTGATTCTCGATTCATCCAGCGCCTTTTGAATCATGAGCGCATCCAGCGATTTCTTAACACTGCAGCACTCCTTCTCAACCTCAAGCGGAATGGCAACCTCGAGCTCGACACCACGTAGGAAGGGGTCAAGTGTCTCCGTCTTCGCAATCAGAATCAGCGTCGAAGCATCGAAGATAAACATGTATTACACTATATTACAAACGTAACCTTAGCACAGACACAGCACCCTTGCAAGACCAAAGCTCTTGGCGTGTCCCGCCAGAGGAGTTCCTGGTGACCGTGGGCTGACGCACCGCAATCCCCGCCGCTCTCAGATACGCGCCTGCGGTTTCACGACGGATTCCGGTCGCCTGCTGGATGCGCCGCAGCAACCAGCCCAGCCGTCCCGGCGCTAAGACTTGTTGTTTCNNACGCTATTCTCGTTGGCCGGTTTTCAGGTGATAATCAGTGGCCGGTTTTGGGGATCGGGAATCACCGGGATGGCCGGTTTTGCCGCACCGAAATCGGTAATCACTTCGTTGGCCGGTTTTGGTTCGCATCGTCTCCAGCAGGATATCTCGGGAAGATTGCATGGATCAGCGCCGCTCTTTCTCCGACAGTGAAGGACTCATTCGTAGGCATTTTTTTACCCTGCTCCGCTACGCTGGCTCCGTTCGTCCGACCATGGTCGGCATCTGTGCTCGTTCGATGATCGGGACCAGCCGTTCCGGCAGTTCGCTCTTCATCACGTATTCATCCACCAACCACAGGATTCGCTCGGGCATTTCGGAATACGCTGAAATTAGGATGATCGGCAAGTTGGGAAACCGCTGCTTGATATAGCAGGCTGCGGCTTCCACGTCCATGCCCTCCTCTTTGTATTCCAGTAGAACCGCAGCCAATGATGTTTCGTCCAACATCTTCATCGCCGTGTAGCTGCTCGACGCGATCTTGACGCGATAACCATGAGATTCTAGAGCCGCTTTGCGAAGCTCCAACACTTGTGGACGGTCATCGATGCACAACACCGTGGGGGAAGTCATGGTCATGTCTCCTCTCCATAGTTACAAGTGGAAAGTTAGAGGCGTTAGGATTGGTACAGATCGTTCCAGCGTGCCCAGTGAACCGCAGGGCTCGGACTCGGTAAGGCAACCCTTACCGCCATGGCTGGCCACGTACATTGCCAGTTCCAGCCGAGTCCAGACTCCAAGTTTGTCAAATGCGGTGCGCAAACGATTCTTGACTACCTGTTCGCTGGTGCCGATGATCTTGCCAATTTCGCGATTGGTCAGACCTTCCCAGACCAGAATCGAAATCTGAATTTCCCTTGGGGTGAGACCCTCGCAAGGTGTCATGACTGCACTTTCGTCTTCGCGAACATAGCGAGCCAACTTCACACGTTTGTCTCCCTCGCGGATTCCAGCACGACAAAACAACATGCGCAGGTGCTGTTTTACAGTGTGCAGACCGATACTTAGCTGGCGTCCGATTTCCTTATTACTGCAGCCCTGCACGAGCAAGCTCAAGATCTGCTGTTCGCGGGGCGAGACTTTGATTTGATCAAGATTGGTCATGATTTCTTCCTCCTGTTGGCCCTAACGGTCGAACGAAGATATCTGTTAAGTCTCGTTTTCTGGTCCGTGATCCATGAATGGCCACAAACAATCTGGAGGCCAGTGGAACGTAGCCTTTGGTTTGTAAGGCAGGACTGTTAACTTCCTCTGCTCATCGCCGGGAAGCTCATCAGAACCGTGAGGTGGTGGTACTTCGATTATCATGCGCTCTCCTATAAGAGGCGGCGCAGCATCCTCCCCACACTGCGCCATCAGAGGAAAACAGCGGACGACGGGGAGAGGGCCGCGTGAGTTCCCTTTAACATCCGACTCCTTGGAATCAACTTACGACCGTGGGATATCTTGGAATTGTTCACAATTGCACAGTGTGTGAAATAAAGGTTCCCGATTTGGGAATGGGAAAGACCTTTCTGGCAAGGAATACTGTTGAAGTTCTAGTCGTGGAGAACGATG
>PLKR01000407.1:0-16507 GCA_003140655.1 Acidobacteriaceae bacterium
GTTCTTCTGCCGATCGTTCTTCCGCCGATCATCCCTCCGCAGTTGCCGAGCCCGACCTGAGTCCCTCGCAGGCCGAGGAAATTCTACAGGGCTTGGCCGGAGTTTTCACCCGCCCTCAAACTCCCACCAGGGCAAAACGCGTCGTCTATCCCCCGGAAAAGCCAGACCAGGGATGGTCCAAAGATAACGATGCTCAGCTCCCGAATCTTGAGGCCCGATATCGCGCCCTGGTCGAGCAGATTCCCGCGGTGGTTTTCATGGCTTATCTTGATCGCGGCATCGGCGAGGCCTATGTCAGCCCTCAGATTGAAGCCACGCTGGGTTTTTCCCAGGAAGAGTGGCTGGAGGATCCCGTCCGCTGGTACAAACACATCCATCCCGACGACAAACAACGCTGGAGCGCTGAAGCCGCAGAGATGTTTCTGACCGGCAATCCGCTGCGTTCGGCATATCGCGTGGTTTCACGCGACGGCCGCGTCATCTGGTTTCATTGCGAAGCCAAGATGATCCGCAAGGAGGACGGTGAGCCCTGGTTCATTCATGGCGTGGGCTTTGATATCACCGATCTGAAGCGCACCGAAGAAGCGTTGCAGGAGGAGCGTAACGTCGTCTCCGCCATTCTCGATACCGTGGGCGCTTTGGTCTTAGTGCTGGACCCGGAGGGCCGCATCATCCGCTTCAACCGCGCAGGCGAATCCTCCACCGGATATTCCTTTGCCGAAGTGGCTGGCCAAAGGATCTGGGATCTGTTCATGGTGCCGGAAGAGGTGGGACGTTTCAAGGCGATCTTTGAGCAACTCTGCCGTGACCAGAAGCCCAACAACTATGAGGGCTATCTGGTGAGACGCGACGGCGAACGCCGCTTGATCGCCTGGTCGAGCACTTTGCTCCCGGGCCACGACGGAAATCCGGCTTCCGTGATCNNGGCATCGCTTTCATGAGCAAGGTGCAGGAACAGAAGCTGATGGAAAAGAACCTGCCCGAAGCCGGCGACGCCGCCAAGATCGTGAACCTGGTGAATGAGGCCATCCACAAGACGCGCGAATTGGCGCGCGGATTGCTTCCTGTAGTGTCTGACTCCCATGGGCTCATGTCAGCCCTGCAGCAGTTGGCCGGCGAAGTGGAAGACTTGTTCGCGATCAGCTGCCGGTTCCAGTGTTTTACTCCCGTGCTGATCCACGATGACACCGTGGCGACGCATCTCTACTACATTGCTCGCGAGGCCGTGAACAATGCCATCAAGCACGGTCATGCCCGCCAGATCGTCATTCGCCTGGTCGCCCTCCAGCGTCAGGGAGCGCTTACCATCCAGGATGACGGCTACGGAATCGGCAGCATCGCTCCCGGCAACAAGGGAATGGGCCTTCACCTGATGAACTACCGCGCCAGAATGGTTGGAGGTTCTCTCGAAGCGGAACGCATCACCACCGGCGGAACCATGGTTACGTGCTTGTTTCCGGTCCTGCCTCCAGTCGGGGACGAAGGAGTGAGTGAACCATGAGCGTGACTTACAAATCGCAGACCCATACCTCGCAGAGCCAGGCCGTCACCAAGAAAAGAATCCTGGTGGTCGATGATCATCCCATCGTGCGCCAGGGGTTGGCGCTGCTCATCAACCGCGAGCCCGATCTAGTGGTCTGCGGAGAAGCCGAAGAAGCGACGGGCGCGATGCACGTGCTGGCCTCGGCCCGGCCTGATGTTCTCATCGTGGACATCTCGTTGAACGGCCCTGACGGCCTCGATCTCCTGAAGAANNCTCCGCGCCGGCGCCAACGGCTACATCATGAAACAGGAAGCCACGGAAAAAGTGCTGGTCGCCGTGCGCCGCATTCTGAATGGAGAGATTTATGTGAGCGACCACATCGCCAACAAGATGCTCAAGCACTACATCACCGGCGCCGGTACTCTACGAAACTCCTCCATCGCCGACCTCAGTGATCGCGAACTGGAAGTTTTTCGCCTGATCGGAGAGGGGCACGGCACGCGGCAGATTGCCGAAGAACTGCACCTCAGCATAAAAACCGTCGAATCCTACCAGGCTCACATCAAGGAAAAGCTGTCGCTGCGCAGCGCCCGCGAACTAATGCAGCACGCCATTCAGTGGAACATGAACGAAAAGATCACCTAGAAGTCTTCTCCACCGTCCTTCCCAGTCATCAGGGAATCCCCGATAGAAAAAATAGTGATACCACGGAACTGAAAAAGTGGCGCTCCCGCTTGTGAGGTACCCCCCACATTGTTGATTCTAACGGCGCACACTGCTGGTTCCGGTTCGGGAATCTCCGTCTGGAAGACCGGAGAACTTATCTACCCGTGTCCTCGCAGTGTGGTTTAACCAAAGAATCAGGCCTCCGTTCTTAAGTCGAAGTGGGAAAGGAGAACGCAGTTATGGCAGCGGAAACAGTTCCCTACGGTCGGGTCACACAAAAACCATCCCCTGTTGCCGAGGTACACATACTCTGGATCACCGCCGGTCTGGGTTGTGATGGAGACTCGGTATCAGTCACTGCGGCTACTCAACCCAGCATCGAGGATGTTCTGTTGGGAGCAATCCCCGGACTTCCCAAGGTGCACTTGCACAATCCCGTCCTTGCCTATGAGAACGGGGACGAGTTCATGAAATTCTGGTACATGGCCGAGAAGGGCCAGCTCGATCCCTTCGTTTTGGTGGTGGAAGGCTCAATCCCGAACGAGAAGATCAAGAAGGAAGGATACTGGGCCGGTCTCGGAACCGATTCAAAAACCGGCCAGCCCATCACCACCAACGAGTGGATTGACCGTCTCGCTCCCAAGGCGCTGGCAGTCGTTGCGTGCGGCACCTGCGCCACCTACGGCGGAATTCACGCCATGGAAGGCAATCCCACGGGAGCGATGGGGCTCGCGGATTACCTCGGGTGGGACTGGAAGTCCAAGGCCGGTCTGCCCATCGTCAACGTTCCCGGCTGCCCGGTGCAACCCGACAACTTCATGGAAACCGTCCTCTACCTGCTCTATCAAGTGGCTGGACTTGCGCCCATGATTCCGCTTGACGATCAACTGCGTCCCACATGGCTGTTCGGCAGGACAGTCCACGAAGGCTGCGATCGGGCCGGCTACTACGAGCAGGGCGACTTCGCCGAAGTGTACGGCTCCCCGAAGTGCATCGTGAAGTTGGGATGCTGGGGTCCGGTTGTGAACTGCAACGTCCCCAAACGAGGCTGGATGGCCGGAATTGGCGGCTGCCCCAACGTGGGCGGCATCTGCATCGGCTGCACTATGCCGGGATTCCCGGACAAATTCATGCCGTTTATGGATGAACCACCCGGAGCGAAGGTTTCCGGCGCAGCCGTCGGCGCCTACGGCCGCGCTATTCGTGCCTTGCGGTCCATAACCCAGTCCACCGTCAACAAAGAACCCAAGTGGCGTCATCGGCGTGCGGAACTGACCACCGGGTACCACGCGAGAACGTACTGAGAGACCACTGAGAGACCGAGAATCCAAAGGAGCGATCGAATGAGCACTATTACCGCACCGACAAAGGATGTTCCCAGCAAGAAGGGGAATCTGGTGGAAATGAACTGGGACCCGATCACTCGCATCGTGGGCAGTCTGGGCATCTTCACCAAGATCGACTTTGAGAATCGCCACGTGGTCGAGTGTCACAGCACCTCGTCCATCTTTCGCGGGTATAGCATCTTCATGAAGGGCAAAGACCCGCGCGATGCTCACTTCATCACCAGCCGCATTTGCGGTATTTGCGGCGATAACCATGCCACCTGCGCAACCTACGCCCAGAACATGGCGTTTGGCATAAAACCGCCTCCCATCGCCGAGTGGATCGTCAATCTCGGCGAAGCTGCCGAGTACATGTTCGATCACAATATCTTCCAGGACAATCTGGTCGGAGTCGATTTCTGCGAGCAGATGGTCAAGGAGACCAACCCCAAGGTCTGGGCGAAAGCTCAATCGACGCCGGCCCCGCACTCTAATCTTCATGGATTCAAGAACATCTCCGACATCATGACCGCGCTCAATCCGTTTACCGGATCTTTTTATCGCGAAGCCCTGGTCATGAGCCGTATGACGCGNNGAGATGTTCTGCCTGATGGAAGGCCGCCACGTTCATCCTTCCACCCTGTATCCCGGCGGCGTCGGAACCGTGCCCACCGTCCAGCTGTTTACCGATTACCTGGTCCGCCTCATGAAGTACGTCGAATTTATGAAGAAGGTCGTGCCCTTGCACGACGACCTTTTCGACTTCTTCTACCAGGCGCTTCCCGGCTATGAGGAAGTGGGCCGGCGCCGTGTGCTGCTCGCCTGTTGGGGATCGTTCAACGATCCCGATCATTGCGATTACACCTATAAAAACATGACGAACTGGGGCCGCAACATGTTCGTCACGCCGGGTATCGTGGTCGATGGCAAGCTGGTCACCACCGATCTGGTGGATATCAACCTGAACATCCGCATTCTGCTCGGCAGTTCCTATTACGACGAGTGGAAGAATTCACAAACGTTCGTCAAGACCGATCCCCTGGGGAATCCAGTCGACAAGAACCATCCCTGGAACCAGACCACGATTCCCCGGCCGCAAAAGCGCGACTTCGGTGGCAAGTACACCTGGGTAATGTCGCCGCGCTGGTTCGACAAGCGGACGGGCGATCACTTGGCGATGGACACCGGAGGCGGTCCGATCGCCCGCCTGTGGGCAACCGCGCTTGCCGGCCTGGTTGACATCGGATACATCAAAGCCACCGGCAGCAGCGTAAAGATGTATCTGCCCAAGACCACTTCGCTGCCAGAGGTCGAGTTCGAGTGGAAGATTCCCAAGTGGAGCAATGCCATCGAACGCGACCGCGCACGGACTTACTTCCAGGTCTATGCTGCCTGCGCCGCTTTGCATTTTATGGAAAAGGCGCTGGCGGAGCTGCANNGCGGTTCGCGGCGTGCTCTCGCATCATGTCGTGATCAAAGAAGGTAAAATTGCCAACTATCATCCGTATCCTCCGACGCCCTGGAATGCCAATCCACGCGATGTGTATGGCACTCCGGGCCCGTACGAGGACGCGGTGCAGAACACGCCGATCTTCGAAGAAAACGGCCCGGACAAGTTCAAGGGAATCGATATCATGCGAGCCGTACGCAGCTTCGATCCTTGTTTGCCGTGCGGCGTTCACATGTACCTGGGGAACGGGAAGGTGTTGGAGACTCATCATTCTCCGATGTTTGGTCTTCAACCCTGAACCCGCTTCGTGGTTGACTCAAGGAGTGAGGGTGGTAGCTGCTAGGAATCGCCAGTTGCGCTCGGTCGTGATGCATCTGGCATCTCGAAACTGCGCTCTCACTCCATNNNNGCACTAAGTTCGACAAGGAGCATCGTGGCCGACAGCAGAGATTTTCGGGAAGACATACAGCGCATCGGCGGCCTCGTTCAAGAGATCGAATCGATCGCCGATCCCGCGGTAAGGGCTGCAACGAAAAACCTGGTGCAGTCGCTCATGGATCTGCATGGCGCCGCCCTGGAGAAGGCGCTCGACATCGTCGCCGAAGCCGGAGAACCGGGAATGACCATCATTGACCGGCTAGGCCGCGATTCGCTGGTCAGCAGCGTTCTCATTCTTTACGGCCTCCACCCCGAGGATCTCGAGGCCCGTGTAGCAAAGGCGGTCGACAAGGTGCGGCCGCAGTTGCGCAAGCAGGGCTGCGAAGTTGAGCTGCTCAGTGTAAACGACGGCGCGATCCGCCTGCGAGTCGAAACCGGCTCGCATACCTGCGGCTCAACCGCGAAAACTTTGCAAGCAACGCTAGAAGGAGCAATGTACGACGCAGCCCCGGATTTGACCTCCCTGGTTATTGAAGGTTTTGAAGAGAAGCCAGCTTCCGGATTTGTGGCGTTAGACAAGTTGATGAGCGGCGCCGCCGCACCGCTCGTTCAAACGTCGCAAGGCACGGATTAAGCGGCTGTACGAAACTTTTGGAATGTTGCAGCCATGAGTGCAGGAGAATTTACACAATCCGCCGGCGGCTTTGACACGCTGCGCCAGTTTGCCCGCCGCGAGCGCCCGCTTGAGCGTTGCGAGTTGTGTAGCGTGGGCTTGCGTCCCGATCATCCTCATCTGATCGAAGTGGCGCAGCGCAAGCTTCTCTGTACTTGCGAGGCCTGCGCCATTCTGTTCAGCGGCCAGGGAGTGAAGTTCAAACGCGTTCCGCGCCGCGTCCGCTCGCTTCCCGCCTTCAATCTCAGCGACGCCGAGTGGAATGGTTTGATGGTCCCCATCAACATGGCNNATTGTGGCGCGCAACCCGATTCTGAACGAAATGGAATCCGATGTGGAAGGCCTGCTGGTCAACCGTCTCGGCTATTCCCGTGGATACTCCGCAGCCGAGTATTACCTGCTGCCGATCGACGAATGCTACAAACTGGTGGGCCTGATCCGCATGCATTGGAAAGGTCTCTCCGGCGGCACAGAAGTATGGAAAGAACTGGGCGAGTTCTTCACCAGCGTGAAAGCGCGATCGGTTGAGGTCAAACAAACCTCCCAGGTTGAAGAGGAATCTCATGCCTGATTTGAGTTTTCAGGTGGAGCGCGCCGAGGTGGTGTCGAATGCCGCTTCGCCGCTGCTTGCCTTTAAGCTTCGGCTGAACAATTCCAATCCGGAAGAAACCATTCACACGGTCGCGCTGCGCTGTCAGATTCAGATTGAAGTCACCCGCCGCAAGTACACACCCGAGGACCAGACACGGCTTCGCGACCTCTTTGACGAGCCCAGCCGCTGGAGCCAGACTCTGAAAAATTTGCTCTGGACCCACGCCAGCATAGTCGTGCCGTCATTCCAGGGAACAACAGTAGTCGATCTCCCGGTCCCGTGTACATTCGACTTTAACGTTGCCGCCACAAAATATTTCGACGGCCTGTCTGACGGCGAAGTCCCCATCTGCCTCCAATTCAGCGGCACGGTTTTCTACGCCAGCCCGCAAGGCGGCCTGCAAGTCGCTCCCATTTCCTGGGACAAGGAAACTCGATTCAAGCTCCCGGTAAAAGTCTGGCGCGACATGATGGAGTCCTACTATCCCAACAGCGCCTGGCTTTGCCTGCACAAAGACGCCTTCGACCGCCTGCATCAATACAAAGTCCGGCACGGCATTCCCACCTGGGAAGAAGCGATCGAAAGTCTTATTCCGCTGGAAGAGACGGTGATCCAATGAATCTCGCGACGGTCGACAAGATCGCGAAAGCCGTGCTCTACGAGGGATACATGCTCTATCCCTACCGCCCGTCGTCGGTGAAGAATCAGCAGCGCTGGAATTTCGGCGTGCTCTGCCCGCAGTCTTACAGTGAAGCGCAGAAAGGCAGCGAGGCCTGGACCATGCAGACGGAATGCCTGGTAGAAGCCAACTCGCTGACCCAGATCGAAATCCGCGTCCGGTTTCTTCAGTTGGTGGCGCGCTCTGTCGGTGAACTTGCTAACCCGGTCCCTGAATTGCTCCCCGGGGAAGCGCCTGAATTTCATCTGGTGTCGAGACTTGAGGTAGCAGGCCGTGTCTACCAATCCTGGCAGGAAGCGGTCGAGCGCGAAGTGATCCTGCCCGTGTGCAGCCCGGAGGCGCTAGTCGAATCTCCGCTGTCGCAGTCCTTCACATTTCCCGAAGGAAAGGAATTCGAATATCTGCGGAACGGAGAAGATCCAATCGCCGGCGTGATCATCCGCGAGCAAAGCTCGCTCCAGGGAATGCTCGAGATCAGAAGCGAGCGCGTAAGTAATGATTTGTTCAAAGTCAGCGTGCGCATTCGCAACCGCACGCCCTTCGCCGCCGCGCATCAGGCCAGCCGTGAAGACGCCTTGTTGAGTTCTCTGGTCTCGGCTCATACCATCCTCGGCGTGCAGAGCGGCAAATTCGTCTCCCTGCTCGCGCCTCCAGACGAAGTAAGCCAACTCGCCGCGAGTTGTAAGAACGAAGGAACCTGGCCTGTCCTCGTCGGCGAAGAAGGACAGTGCGACACGGTTCTCTCCTCGCCGATCATTCTCTACGATTATCCCCAGATCGCTCCCGAAAGCGTGGGAGACCTGTTCGACGGAACCGAGATTGACGAGATTCTCTCCCTGCGCATCATGACCCTGACTGACGACGAGAAGCGTGAGATGAGCCAGTCGGACGAGCGCGCCCGCCAGATGCTCGAGCGCACAGAAACCATGCCTGTCGAACAGTTGATGAAGCTGCACGGAGTCCTTCGTGGACTGCGCCCGCTCAATCCTCGTTCAACCGAGGAGGAAATCCAATGAACGAGTGGGAATGGCAACTCCTCGAAGAGAAGACTCCTCTCGATCATCTGGAAATTTCCGGAGTCGAAGTGAAGCCGGGAAGCCGCGTACGACTGCGCCCCCGCAAAGGTGGCGATGTAATGGATATCGCGCTCGCCGGGCAAATTGCCACCGTCGAATGCATCGAACAGGATTACGAAGGCAAGCAACACGTCTGCGTAGTTCTCGACGACGACCCTGGCAAGGATATGGGCCTGCTTCGTCAGCCCGGCCACCGTTTCTTCTTCGACGCGGAAGAAGTCGAGCCACTCTCGCCCGATGATTTCCCGCAAGTCCCCGCCGTGCAAAAACCAACCATCCTCGTTGCCGGCATCGGCAACATCTTCCTCGGCGACGACGCTTTCGGTGTGGAAGTAGTTCGCCGCATGGCCAGCCTGCCACTGCCGCAGACCGTGCGCGTAGCCGACTTCGGCATTCGCGGCTTCGATCTCGCCTACGCCCTGCAAGACGGCTACGAAACCACAATCCTCGTGGATGCTTGTCCGCACGGCGAGGCTCCGGGCACTCTTTACGTCATCGAGCCGGACTTAAAAGCGTTGGACGAACCTGCGAACGCCGGGGAAGCTCCGCAGGCCGCCATCGAAGCCCATGCCATGAACCCCGTGAGCGTGCTGCGCACGGCCCGAGCCATGAATATCGAACTGAAAAATATTCTGCTCGTAGGCTGCGAGCCCGAAACTCTCGGAGGCGAAGAAGGTCAGATGGGATTGAGCCCTCCAGTTGAAGCCGCTGTGGACGAAGCGGTCAAACTGGTGAAGTCGCTGATCGACCGAGTTCAAGACAAAGTTCAGGACAAAGTTCAAGACAAAGTTCAGGACAAACGTGGGCCGGGTTCAACCCAGTAAATATCCCGCAATAAAAAGGAGACTGCCGTGGCAACGGAAAATGGTAACGGAAGCTTCAGCGACAAGGACACTCTCTTCATGCTCAGCGGTGTGGCGCTTATCGTTTTCGGGGCGGGCCTGATTCTTTCCAATCCGATCGCGCAACGCTATCTCGGCCAGCTCGGCCTGGGAAATATCGCGCAGGGCGCCCTGCCGGATCTGGACCGGTATTTGAAGCTGCGATCGATGTAGCAGCGTGAGATAACGTGCAGGTCGGCAACTATGCCGGAAAGGGATATCCGTTTGTCTATCGCAGAAACGCCGCCGGCAACGACGGTTCGATATCTAATCGACGGCAAGAAAAGCACGTTCACCGTGCGAGCTTTTGCCACGGGGCTGCTTTCGGCCTTCGGTCATAACCCGGCCATTGCGATTCCCGACTTCGAGGGCGAGATCTTCCTGAATCCTGAGGCGGTGGAACAGAGTTCCCTGCGCCTGGTGATCCATTCGGCTTCGCTGAATGACGCCGATGACGTCAGCGAGAAAGATCGCAGCGAAATCAACCGCGCCATGCACCAGGAAGTCCTCGAATCCGATTCCTTCCCCGAAATTGTGTACGAGTGTTCTAGCCTCTCCGCCGGCAAAACCGGGGAAGGCCAATATGGGCTGACGTTAAACGGAGAACTGACTCTGCACGGGGTTACCCGCGCTCAGCCCGTCTCCGCGCGCGTCTGGCTGAATGGTGATAAGCTCCGGGCCGCGGGAGATTTTTCCGTCCGCCAGAGCGATTATGAGATTCGGCCGGTTTCCGCCGCAGGCGGCACCATCAAGCTCAAGGATGAACTTAAACTGTCGTTTGATATTTCCGCTCGCAAACAGGCGTGAGTTGTTCGCGGGCAGGAGAATCCAAGAATGGATCGGGATGGGCCGAAGCATGACGTCGCGAATCATCAGGTCGTGGGAGGATGCCGCATGTGTCTAGCCATACCAGGAAAGATCGTCGAGATTTCTTCCGACAACCCGGATTCCGCGCTGGTAGACGTAGTCGGCGTGCGTCGCAGGATTGATCTGGGCTTGTTGCAGGACGACAAGCCCGCGCCGGGCGAGTGGGTACTCATTCATGTNNTGCTGGGAGAAATCGATGGCGCCATGCAGGAAGTCAAAGGATACGGACTGGACGACGTGAATTGACGCCCGCCCGCCTCCAGCCCGCGAGAGAGGGATCAGCATGAGATTCGTCGATGAGTTCCGCGAACCCGAACTGATTTCGAGGACGGCCGAAGAAATTCGCCGCCTCGCCGGNNTACCGCTTCGGCCTGAAAGATATACTTCCGGAAAACATCGAGTTGATTCACGGCCCCGGCTGCCCGGTCTGCGTGCTGCCCATGGGAAGAATCGACGACGGCCTGGCCATCGCGCAGGAACCGGATGTTATCTTCGCCGCATTCGGCGATATGATGCGCGTCCCCGGCACTCAAGGCAGCCCGCTGGAACACAAAGCCCGCGGCATCGACGTTCGCATCGTGTATTCGCCTTCCGACGCGCTGAAGCTGGCCCGGCTCAATCCCGACCGGCACGTCATGTTTTTCGCCATCGGTTTTGAAACCACCGCGCCCTCCACCGCGCTTACGATGATGCGCGCCAAAGCCGAGGGCATCCGCAACTTCTCTGTGTTCTGCAATCACGTCACCATCATTCCGGCCATCCGCGCAATTCTGGATTCTCCCGACATGCGCCTCGACGCCTTCATCGGNNTCAGCTGAAGGCGGGCGAGGCCAGGGTTGAAAATCAATACAAGCGCGTGGTTCCCTGGGAAGGCAATCGCGCCGCGCTCAAGGCCATGGCTCAGGTGTTCCAGCTACGTCCCTATTTTGAATGGCGCGGTCTGGGATTCATCTCGCAGTCAGCGTTGCGCATCAACGACCAGTACGCCGAATTTGACGCCGAACAGCGCTTCGANNTTTGGACGCGAGTGCACGCCGGAGCATCCTATCGGCGCACTCATGGTCTCAACGGAAGGATCATGCGCCGCGTATTACAACTACGAACACCGCAAGGCAGCAATGGTAAGTCTGAGCTCGATCGCCTGAGTTTAGAAGTATCGACCGCTCCAGGCGCCATGCTTGCCGAATCCGCACTCACGCGCTTCCGCGACCCGCAAATCGAGATGGCGCACGGAGCCGGAGGCAAAGCCAGCCGCAAGCTCGTCGAAGGGCTTTTTGCTCCCCTGCTTTTTGGCGCCGCGCCCGGTCCGCTCGGCGACGCCGCGCAGGTCGACATCAACGGCACAAANNGTGAATGATCTCGCAGTCTCGGGAGCAAAAGCAGAAGCTCTGGTAGTCACCTACGTGCTCGAAGCCGGACTATCTACGCCGGTCCTCGAAGCCGAAGTTCGGGCCATGGCGAAAGCCGCGCGCGATGCCGGTGTCCGTATAGCTGCCGGTGATACCAAGGTCGTCGAGCACGGCAAGGCGGACCAGATGTACGTCACCACGACCGGCATCGGCCGCCTGCTTCCTGGAGTCACCATCGACCCTCGCTCGGTGCGCGTAGGCGACCGGATTCTGCTCTCCGGACCCATTGGCGATCACGGCATCACCATCCTGCTGGCACGCGGCGAACTCGATCTCGAAGCTGATCTTCGTTCTGACACCCGCTCCGTGCTCCCTCTGGTCGAAGCCCTCATTCGCGCCGCCGGACCCGGCATCCGCTGGATGCGGGATCCAACCCGTGGCGGCGTCGCGACATCTCTGAATGAATTAGCTCGCGATTGCGGATTAGGCATGGTCCTTTTTGAAGATCAGATTCCAGTGCGCGATACCGTACGCGGCGCATGCGAGTTGCTCGGACTCGATCCGCTCCACATCGCCAACGAAGGCCAGTTCCTCGCGGTCGTCTCCTCGGAATACGCCGACGCCGCCATCAACGCATTGAGCCTTGCGCCGGGCGGCAGTGAAGCGCAGGTGATTGGCGAAGTGCGCGAACAGCCCGCCGGCACGGTGCTCGTGACAACCCTTTACGGGGGCAGCCGAATCGTAGATATGCTGGTCGGCGATCCCTTGCCGCGCATTTGTTAGNNAGATATAGATGAAGATGAATGTATCCGAGACTACCTCCATGGCAACGGCCTATAAACTCGCGAGCCATGTCACAAGCTATATAGAAGACCGTCTGCTCGCGCGCAACCACCTATTCGAGAGCTTCTTCTCCCGCGAAGCGCCGCGCCTGGCCGAAGCCTGCCGCGAAATGTCCGAACGCTTTCTCCGCGGAGGACGCCTGCTCGCCTTCGGCCGCGGACCCTACGCTACCGATGCGCAACACGTCTCGGTAGAGTTCGTTCATCCCGTAATCGTGGGCAAGCGTGCGCTTCCCGCGTTGGATCTATCAGTTCTCTTTCGACCATGGCTCGAAGCTATTCTTCGTCCCGAAGACATCGTCATGGGATTCGGTCCACCCGAAGGCGACCCAGAAGTTTGGGCCACGCTCCAGGAAGCCCGCCTCAAAGACGCGATGACCTTCGCTTTGCCCGGCGTCGAAGGCTCCTACGCGGTCGACGCGGTCACCGAAGATCCGTTCATGCATCAGGAGATGATCGAGATCCTCTATCACACGCTGTGGGAGACGGTGCATGTTTTCTTCGAGCACCGCGAACTTGGCCATGAAGTTGGCGCTTCAGGATTTCTCTACCCATTTCTGGGAACGGCTAAGCAGGGAACCACGAACCTGGTTGCCGAAGTGGCATCGTCCATTTTGATGAAAGCCCACGATGACACCAGGCTGCGCGAGCGGTTGGCGCGGGAAGAAGCCGAGCAGATCGGCAGCACAGCCGTAGCGATTCATGAGCGTCTGCGCCGCGGCGGTAAAATCATTGTCTTCGGCAATGGAGGCTCGGCCACAGACGCCAACGATTTCGCCATCGATTGCGTGCTCCCGCCGCCTGGCTATCAATCGATCCCCGCGGTTTCACTTTCCCTCGAGCCGGCGAACATCACTGCTGTCGCCAACGACATCGGCGCCGACGCAATTTTTCTTCGCCAGTTGATCGCACAGGCCCGCCCGGAAGATATAGCTATTGGCATCTCCACCAGCGGCGGATCGCGCAATATCATCATGGCCCTGGAGGAGGCGCGGAAGCGGAATATGTTGACCGTGGCGCTGCTCGGCTACGACGGCGGCGAGATCAAGCGCAAGCGTCTGGCTGACTTTCCGGTGGTGGTGAACTGCGATTACATCCCCCGCATTCAGGAAGTGCAGGCTTCCATCTATCACGTGATCCGTGAATCGTTGCAGCTGTTGAACCAAGACGTGCTGAACCGGGAGGTGTTGCGCCGTGGGCAGGCTTGAACTCTATGGGACGGCCCGCTGTCCTCACACCGGCGAAATGCGCGACTGGCTGGAGTGGAAGCGCAGCGAGTTCATCGAGTACGACGTGGAAGCCGATCCCGCAGCCCGCGGACGCATGCGCGAAATCACCGGCGGCCAGCGCACCGTGCCCATCCTGGTCGAGGACGGCAAGGTAGTTCAAGTTGGATGGCAAGGTCACGGTTGCTTAGTTAATGAATGAGACAACATAGATAACAGAGTAGATATCATAGGGTGAGAATGGCCAGCGCTTGTTCCATCCGGGTTCGCGGGGTAGTGCAAGGCGTGGGATTCCGTCCCTTCGTCTATCGCCTGGCCTGCGCCAATACGCTGAATGGATGGGTCCTCAACGCGGAAGAAGGAGTTGAAATTCATCTCGAAGGCGCTGAGACCGGGCTGGAAGCTTTTGTTCGAGACCTGAAAGCGCAGCCGCCGCCCGCAGCCAGCATCGCGGAAATCCACGTGCAGCCGGCGCAACCGATTGGCTTAAACAAATTCACGATTCGGGAAAGCCAGCGCAGGCAGCGCCCCACAGTTCGCATTTCACCCGACCTGCCGATCTGCAATGACTGTTTTACGGAGCTCTTCGACCCAACTAATCCGCGTTATTTATACCCGTATATCAACTGCACGAACTGCGGCCCGCGTTATAGCGTAGTGCTGGCTCTGCCTTACGACCGGCCCAACACAACGATGAAACCATGGCCGCTCGACGAATACTGTGCCGCGGAATATTCCAACCCGGACAACCGTCGTTTTCACGCGCAACCCGTAGCCTGCCCAGCCTGCGGTCCTACTTACTATCTTCACCCGCCGCTTGACGCAACCCAGAAAGACGCACGAAGTCGTAAAGAAGACAGCATTCGCGGCGCAGCCCGGCTTCTCCATGCCGGCGCGATTCTCGCCGCAAAAGGACTCGGCGGATACCACCTCGCCTGCGACGCCCGCAATCCAGTTGCCGTAGCGGCTTTGCGCGATCGCAAATACCGCAAAGAAAAACCCTTCGCTCTAATGGCAAAGGATATCGAGACGGCGCGCACTCTGGTCGAACTTTCTTCCGAAGCGGAAGCCCTGCTCACCTCCGTCGCCCGTCCCATCGTGCTCGCGCCGGCAAGAATCGAACTCCCCGAAGTCGCCCCAGAAAACAAAGAACTCGGCGTCATGCTGCCCTACACGCCTTTGCACCTCCTGCTATTCGCAGCCTGCGCTCCCGAAGTGCTCGTCATGACCAGCGCGAATCGTTCGAGCGAGCCCATCGCTTACGAGGATGAAGACGCACTGCACCGCCTCGCAGGAATCGCGGACTCGTTTCTGATTGGGCAGCGCCCCATCGCGCGCCGCGTGGACGATTCCGTCGCGCGCATAGGCGCCTTCGGTCCTGTTATCCTGCGCCGCGCCCGCGGTTACGCTCCGGGCGCGGTGGCATCGCTCCCCGCCGCGCGCTCCATACTAGCTCTGGGTGCCGACCTGAAAAATTCAATCACTCTGGTTGTGGATGGCCAGGCCTTTGTCAGTCAGCACATCGGAGACCTGGACCATTACCAGTCGCTCCGCGCATTTCACGAATCCATCGACGATCTGCTCTCCATGTACGAAGTTCACCGCGACGAACTTCTTCTCGTCCACGACCTTCACCCGGAATATTTTTCGACAACTCACGCCGCCGCCCTTGGCGCGAAGCACACCCATGCCGTACAGCACCACCGCGCCCACGTGGCATCCGTCCTCGCCGAACGCGAAGAGTGGACGAAGCGGGTAATCGGCGTAAGTTTCGACGGCACCGGATACGGTGACGACGGAACCATCTGGGGAGGCGAGATCTTCGTGGGCAGCATGCAACACGGCTTCAATCGCGTAGCTCACTTGCGTCGCGCGGCCCTCGCAGGCGGCGATGCTGCCGCGCACTCTCCCGTGCAGGCGGCGGCTGGCTTCCTCGCCCAGGTGAATGACTTGCCGGACGTTCTTGCCGAGCCCTTCGTTTTTCCCGATCGCTACCGCAGCGCGATGGAGTTGGTGCGCAAAAACGTGCGCACGTTTGCCACGACCTCCGTGGGCCGTCTGTTCGATACCGCCGCAGCCCTTCTCGGTTTTACCCGTGACGTCACTTTTGAAGGACAAGCCGCCATCTGGCTCGAGCAACTCGCCCGCACCGCGCCCTTGACCGAGCCTTATCCTTTCCCCGTCGCCGGCGGCGAACTCGATTTTCGCCCGTTGCTCCTGGCCGTGGCGCAAGACCGGGTTCGCCGCCGTGATGTGCGAGAAATTGCTCGATCTTTCCAGCACGGAATCGCCCAGGGCTTGCGCGATCTCCTGAACACGATCTCCCGCAGTCACGGATTGGATACGGTTGTTCTCTCCGGCGGAGTCTTCCAGAACGAGTTGCTTCTGCAAGATCTGAAGTTTCTGCTGACCAACGACTCGCTGCAGGTGTGGACAAACCACGCAGTCCCGCCCAACGACGGCGGAATCAGCCTGGGACAAGCCGCACTGGCGGCGTTCAGCCGGTTCGACATCATTCAACAGCCCGGCAAAAATAACATTCATGAGTCAAGCCATGCATGAACTTTCCATCGCGATGAGCATCGTCGAACTGGCCGAGGAAGAGGCCGAGCGCCGCGGTGTTCAGGTGGAGGCAGTCCACCTCAAGCTGGGCGCTCTCTCCGGCGTAGTGAAAGCGGCACTGCTCTCCTGTTACGAAATGGCTTGCGAGGGCACGCCGCTCGAAGGTTCCCGCCTCCTAATTGACGAAGTTCCCGTCGTAATCTTTTGTCCAAGTTGTCGAGCCCAACGGCCTCTCAACTCGGTGCAGTTATTTTGTTGCTCTGAATGCGGTACTCCAGCCTCTGCTGTGGTGCAGGGCAAGGAGCTCGAAGTGGTTGCGTTGGAGATAAAAGAATGCGCCCCGAACCCCGTTTAATCGAAGTCCGCAAGAATGTTTTGAAGCAGAACGATGTCGTGGCCCGCGCACTTCGCGACCGTTTTCACGCCGCCGGAGTGTTCGTTGTGAGTCTGGTCTCCAG
>PLKR01000407.1:16535-16984 GCA_003140655.1 Acidobacteriaceae bacterium
GCAAATCACCACCGGCACTCTCTGTCACCTCGAAGCCGCCATGGTGCAAAAGGCGCTGGAAGAAGAACAATGGGATCTCAACCAGTTGGATTTCCTCTTCATCGAAAACGTCGGCAACCTGGTCTGTCCTTCTTCGTATGACTTGGGCGAAGACCTCCGCCTGGTACTGATTTCAGTCACCGAGGGCGAGGACAAGCCGCTGAAGTATCCCACCATTTTCAACAGCGCCGATGTGTCAATCGTCACCAAGCTTGACCTGGCGGCAGCCGTTGAATTCAGTTGGCAGACCGCCTACAACAACATCCAGGCCGTGCGTCCGGGCATGCCGGTCTTTAAGCTCTCTGCCAAGACCGGCGATGGAATGGAAAAGTATCTGGAATTTCTGGCCACGCGCCTGAGCGAGTTGCGCCCGGCATCAGTAGTCTAAGCAATCGTTTCAGGAACCAAGG
>PLKR01000542.1 GCA_003140655.1 Acidobacteriaceae bacterium
GCGCTTCCAGAAAGCCGGATGAGAAATTCCCTGCGCGGATTTCCAGTTCCAGTCTTCCTTATTGTCACGGTCGCCCCAGTACTCGCGCGTTTCGTAGCCGCCCGCGTTGATGAACTCGAGATACTGCCGGTTCGTCACCTTGTACCGATCCATGGCAAAGGCCGGGACGTTGACGGTGTGAGCTTCATACTCGTTGTCCCAGCCAAACAAATCGCTGCGACGCGGGAGGCCGAGTGTAGTCGCACCTGCGGGAATCTCGATGCTGCGGTGATCCACGGGCGGAGTAACGCTGGTTAAGGATTCGGATTGCCTCACTTTGCGATCAAGCGGCACCTGATGCAACATGTAAGCCAGCGTTTCCGCGTGCATCAGGCGGTGCTCAATGGCCACGTTGAGCAAGGTGCTCAACGGAAATCCGTCGCTGGTTGGAAGTTGGGGATCGGTAAGCATGTCCGCAAGTTTCTCGTCCAGAACGGCTCGGATTTTCGTGACATAGTCCTGCACTGCGGCGATCGAAGGCCAGTCCGAAGGCTGATCAGCCGGCAGTCCGCCGCCAACCGGATCGATGCCGAAGGCAAACAGCCGGTCAAACTCGGGATGAAAGCTCTGGCGTCCGAGAACGCGTTCGTGAAACAGATTCCAATCGAAGGCTTCGAGATGGCCGACATAAAAGATGATGCGGTGACGTTCGGCGATGGGGCGTTCGTAGAGGGAATCGGGATTGACCACAGCAAACAGGTCGTCAGTGCGTTGACGGGCGTCCGCGAATTGCTCGATGAGATCGTGGCGGATGGTGGCGTCGCTCTGCGTGGCTAGCATTCAGATCTCCTATATCTCGTGGCGAGAGGACGAAATAACTTCGCGGCAACCGGACCGTTTAGCGGTGGCTGGCACAAGTGCGTAGAATTCTATTCCCCCCGGCCGCCCGAGTACCATAGGGTAATGTCCCTACCGATATTTCACGTTAACGCCTTCACTGCCAAGCCTTTCGCCGGCAACCCGGCGGGAGTATGCCCTCTTGCAGAGTGGTTAGATGATGGCTTGCTACAAGCGGTCGCAGCCGAGAACAATCTTTCGGAGACCGCCTATTTCGTCCCTTGCGGCGACCACTACGAATTACGCTGGTTCACGCCGCGTTGCGAAGTAAAGCTGTGCGGGCATGCGACGCTGGCTTCCGCATTTGTCGTGCTGCAAATTCTCGAAGCCGGGCGCGACTCGGTGCGCTTCGAAACCCGTTCCAGTGGGGCGCTTACGGTTTCCCGTGACGGGGGCTTGCTGGCCATGGATTTTCCCTTGCTCGCACCCTGGACGTGCGCAGTTCCGCCGGCGGCGTTGATCGAAGGCTTGGGCAAGGCTCCCGCTGCGGTAATGCAGATCGAAGACAACTACTTCGCAATCTATGATTCGCAGGAAGAAGTCACGCGTGTTCGCCCCGACTTTCGGTTGCTCGAACAGCTTCATCCCGCAGGGGTCGCGATCGCGGCTCCGGGCAAGGATGCCGATTTCGTGTCCCGCTATTTCGCACCCAGCTACGGCATCCCGGAAGATCCCGTGACCGGCTCGACTCACTGCTCACTCGCGCCCTATTGGGCGCAGCGACTGGGGAAAGTGAGGCTGCACGCCTGTCAGGTCTCGGAGCGCGGCGGCGAAATGTGGTGCGAAGTCAAAGGGGGACGAGTGATTCTCAAGGGCGATACGGTGCTTACGTTGCGGGGTGAGTTGCTGCTTTGACGTCCCGATTGCAGCGCTGAAGCGCTGCGCTACCCAAAATCAGATTCCAGACAGAGGCGGAGGTTAGTGAACCAGGGCCTTGCTCCACAGAAATTCGTGCACGACATCTTTCACATCGCGGTGCTGGCCATCGAGAGCGTAATTCAGTTGCCGCATCTCCCGATCAGAAATCTTGCCGCCTAACTCCGCAATCGCGTGGGCAACTTCGGGATGCTGCTGCAAGGCCTGCTGCCGGACTACCGCGACCGCTTCGTAGGGAGGAAAATAGTGGCGGTCATCGTCAAGCACAAATAAATCCAACGCTGGAATCAGTCCGTCCGTTGCATTGCCGGCAGCTATATCAATCTGATGACCTTTCAATGCCGGGGCGAGCAGGCCCAGATCCATGATGCGGGGCGGCGCGGCAAAGTGCAGGCCATAGGCGGCGGCTAGTCCGGCATATCCGTCGGGCCGCTCCATGAATTCGTAGCCAAATCCGGCTCGCCATTGGGGAGCGAATGCGGCTGCCTGCGATAAGGTTTTGACGCCCAGCCGGCGCGCGTCGTCTCCACGAATCTCCATCGCAAAGGTGTCATTGAAACCGAACGGCGGGCCGAGTGTAAGGCCGAGGCGCGCCTCATATTCGCTCTTGACGCGTTGGTAGACGTCCGCCTTATCGCCGCCAACTTTCTGCTTGAGAATGGCGGTCAACGCCGTTCCGGTGTATTCGGGATAGATGTCGACGCGGCCGGCCAGCACCGCCTGCTGGCAAATATAAGTTCCCGCGAGATAAAAGCGGCGCTCTACTTTCAAATGCGTGTTCGCTTCAATTTGCTGGGCCAGGAGTTCCCCGAGGATCAGCGACTCGGTAAAGTTCTTGGAGCCGACCACGATGCGATCGGAGTGCGAGGACGCACACGAGGACAACAACAGGGTCGAAAAGAATAGAATCAAGCAGACCGGAGTACAGCGACCTGCTTCGAAAATGCCGCATTGCCCTCCGTGCCGATCCCGTTTCATCGTGGCCGCAAACGCTTTTCCAGCCATCCCAAGCCGAAATCCGCCGTCAACGCCATAACTGCCGCGGGAATCGCTCCGGCTAAAATGAGTTGATTGTTCATCATGGCGAGACCGCGAAAGATGAACTCGCCCAAGCCTCCGGCTCCAATCGCAGCGGCGATAGTGGCCAGTCCCACCGAGACGACGACCGCCACTCGCACACCGGAGAGGATTACGCTCAGCGCCAGCGGCAGCTCGACCTGAAACAAGAGCTGGCGGCTGGTGAGTCCCATGCCACGTCCGGCCTCGACCACGGCCGGATCGACACCGCGGATTCCCGTGTAAGTATTACGGATTACGGGCAGCAACGCGTAGAGAGTCAGCGCCAGAATCGCCAGGCGATCGGCACGATCACCGAGCCAGGGCACAGGCAGCAGAAAGCCAAAAAGCGCGAGACTCGGAATCGTTTGAATGATGTTCGCAGTTCCCAGCACCGGCTTATTCAAAACTGGCCAGTGCGCGCTCAGTATGCCCAGTGGGATGCCTATCAGCACCGCGAGCAGCGTGGAGATTC
>PLKR01000332.1:0-539 GCA_003140655.1 Acidobacteriaceae bacterium
TCATCCGGCCCTGAAAACTGGGCCGGGCGCGTCCGATGAAGGTTTCTTCCTCGCGGCTGATACGCATCATGACTGGAGCATTCGTTTTCTTTGCCAGCAGCGCGGGGATAATCATCGACACCCCGCCGGTGATCTTGCTGCCGAACCCGCCTCCGGTGTATTCGCTGATGAAAACAATGTTGTCTGGACTGATGTTCAACCAGCGTGCAATTGCGGGCAGCGTTTGCGCAGTGCTTTGCGTGCCCGTGTAAATGTAGACTTTGCCGTTCTGCCAGTAAGCCATCGCACTGCGGGTCTCAAGGGTCTGATGACTGGTGTCGGGCGTGACGAACGTCTCATCAAGAACGAGCGCTGCATTCTTGAAGCCGGAGTCCAGATCCCCATAGGTCCATTCGTCGGGCGCCTTGCCCATCGGAAGACGGCCCTGCTTTTCCTCCGCGAAGTCCGCCTTGGTCCATTTGAGTTCGGTGACCACGGGTGCGCCGGGAGCTTGTGAGCCGGCTGCGGCGGGACGAGTCCAGACATTGCCATCGGTGCGC
>PLKR01000332.1:579-3600 GCA_003140655.1 Acidobacteriaceae bacterium
CGGCCGGGGCGGGAAGATCGTCGGCTGTGAGAATGCCTTTGACCCCGGGCATTGCGAGCGCCGCGCTCGTATCGATGCGCTTTACCCGCGCGTGCGGCATGGGACTGAGCAGCAACTTGCAGAACAGCATGCCTTCGGCGCGAAAGTCCTCGGCATATTTCGCCTGGCCGGTTACCTTCGCATATAGATCTGGAGTCGTATAGTTCTTGCCGATCAGCTTGTAACCGGCTCCGTACTGGCGCTCAGTACTCTTCGTGGTCTCCACAACCTTTGTGTTATCCAAGGCTTTATTATCCAAGGCTGGACCTCCGCAAATTCTCCGCGCCGCGCATCATCGCGGTCAGAATCTTGTCGTAATCCTGGCAGCGGCACAGGCATCCCGAGATGCCCTGGGCCAATTGCTGGCGGGTGGGATTGGGATTGGTCTTCAGATATCCCACGGTGGCCATGATAAAGCCGGACATGCAGAACGCACACTGAAAGCCCTGTTCGTCGATCACGCCCTGCTGTACCGGATGCAAGGTTCCATCGGCGCTCGCCAGGCCTTCGATCGTCGCAACCTTCCGGCCACGCACGGTGTGAGTGAGCACCGAACATGAATAATACGGAATATCGTCGATAAGGACGGTGCAAGATCCGCATTCAGCGCGGTCGCACCCCAGCTTGGTGCCGGTCAGGCCCAGCTTGTAACGCAGCGTCGATGCCAGCGTCTCTTGCTTCATCACATCGACGCGCCGCTGCTGACCATTGACGTTGAGTGTAATCAGCCGCTCGCCTACACCAGGAGTTAACTGCTGGCCGTGCAGAAGAGAAGAGGCGCGAAACAGATAGCTCGCCGACGACACCGCCACGCCGCTGGTGATGACCCCTTTAATGAAATTGCGCCTCGAGACAGCTTTCGGCACGTCTTCGCTTATCTTGAAGTCTGCCTTCTCTGCCATGCTGCGTCACCTCTTATCGGTTGCGGCCCTTTTTTTAGCACTCTTGTGCGAAGTAATCCATAGAGCATTCCACAGTATAGGAGGTTGGATTACCAGAAATAATTCTCGGATTCGGAAGTTTTCGAGGGGAGAGCTTGCCCTGAGCTTGCCGAAGGGGGGCTTATACATTTAAGGTTTACCCCGGCCTTTCGTACCGGTGATTCTTTCGGGACCACGCCAGATAAGCAACTTTGCCTTACCGCGACCCTAAAGTTTGTTATTGCAAAGCCGATATGGCCCTTGGATGGCAAAAACCCTGAACGACTCCGCGAGCGGAGGTCTCAGCGTTTCGGTTTGAATCGGCAACTCAGCCGGTGCAGTGGCGGGACCAATGCCCTCCCCGCCCGCCTACTGCACCGGCGCGTTCAGCGCCGCAACCAGCTCCAGGAAGGTTTTCGCATTCACCGCTTGCTCCACGGCTTCTTTGCGGCTGAATAACTCGCTGGCATCCCCCAGTAAATCGTGTTGTGACTGGTTATCTCCCGTCAGAATCAGGATAATCAGCCGCGCGGGCTTGCCATCGTGCGCATTGAAATCGATGCCCTCTGATTTCGCCACCACCACTAGCGGCCGCGTTAGTCCATTCACCCGCGCATGCGGCACGGCCAATTCATCCTCCCAACCGCTCGAGGCCACCTTCTCCCTTTCCGACACCAGTCGCAGCAATCTCTCGGGAGCATTGCTCACCGCCTCCGCCGCTACTTCACACATCTCCCGCAGCGCTCCCAGCCGGGTCGTCGCCGCCAGGTTGGGCAAAAATAATTTGGCCGTGACCGTGTCCTTCAGGGTCAGAGTCCGCCTCCTGCTGATCAGGAAGTGAATGGCCGGCGCCGACATCAGCGAAGTGAACAACGCCATAATCACCATCGCGACAAACATGTTTTCCCGGATCAATCCCGCCTGCAGCGCCAGGATTCCCAGAATAATTTCCATGGCTCCACGAGCATTCATCGCCAGCCCCACCGCCAGCGACGACGTACGATCCATTCCACCCAGGCGCGCGCCCCAGCCTGCTCCCACCAGCTTGCCCGCGCAGGCCACGCCAATCACGGTTGCGGTCAGTCCCAGGTGAAAGTTCGAGACAAAATTCGTGCGCAATCCAATGCCGGCAAAGAAGAACGGCGCGAACACGTTGGTTACGATCTGGTGAATGTGCTGGGACGTCCGCTTCCGCAAATGTCCAGACTCTCCAACCGCGATGCCGACGACAAACGCGCCAAACACCGCATGAATCCCAGCGTACTCGGTGAAAGCAGCTCCCGCCATGGTGAGCGTGAAGATAAATCCAATCACGCCGCCTGGCCAGGTGGTGTGCGCCTGTAGCACCGGCACGATCTTATCGATCAGCCAGCGCCCCACGGTCAGGGTGAGGCCCACGAACAACACCACCAGAACGACGGTGTGCTTCACGCCATCGGATACACTGCCGCCGGGCGGCGGATGCATCATCCCCAGCACGAACGAGAACAGAATCCATCCCACCAGATCGTCGAACATCGCCGATGAGATGATGACCGTTCCCATCTCGGTGCGCAGAAGATTCAGGTCCATCAGTATCCTCGCGATCACGGGCAGCGCCGAAATCGAAAGTGCTGTGCCCACAAACAGCGCGAAGATTAGGGGGTTCGCTCCCGCCTCCGCGCCCATATATTTGGGAAAAGCGCTGGCCGCGAGGACACCGGACGCAAACGGAAAGGCCACGCCGAAAATACTTACCAGCAACGCGCTCTTGCCCTGGCGGAAGATGCTGCGCAAGTCGATCTCAAGCCCGGCCGTCAGCAGGAAGAACACAACTCCCAGCGTGGTCACCGTGTCCAGCACGATCGGCATCGGCCCGGTCGTGGGAAACAGTGCCTCGTATACGTGTGGGCGGTAATGTCCGAGAACTGTCGGTCCGAGAAAAATCCCGACCGAGATCTCTCCTAGAATCGGCGGCTGGCCGATCTTCTGCATCAACTCCGCCGCCAGCTTGGCGCAGCCCAGCAGCGTGGCCAGGGCCATGAACATGGTCATCACGTCATGCGGACTCAAATGTTGCATG
>PLKR01000367.1 GCA_003140655.1 Acidobacteriaceae bacterium
GTCGCGGCCCTGAGATGGGCGACGAATGGAAATCCGAGTTGCCTGCGATCTCCCGGTCGGGCGCAGAGGTTTTGGACTGATTCAGTCTACTGGATTGTACTTCCGACTTGCGAGAATACATTGCCTGCGTTCGACCCAATCAGCTTGACAGTGCTGACGACGATGACGAGAATGACTGCCAGCATCACGGCATACTCAGCGACGTCCTGTCCTTCTTCGTTTGACCAGAGTTTGTTTGGAAAGTGGATCATGATTTTTTCCAATTCAGGCTGCTCCAGATATGGCTGAGGCTCTAGTTAGCGGCTGGGCGCTGGAATTGAAAAGACTCATTTCCCAGACTTCCTTCTCCTGCGAGAAAGCCTGCAGGCCAACCTGGTGTTCGCCCGTGCCATTAAGCAGCTTGGTCCACACCACAGTAAACTCCATTCGGCGCTGGTGATAAAGAATGGTTAACGTGTCGAGCGCCTTGAGTTGGTGGCGAATCGCCCCCAGCCGCACTCCAGTCGGCGTGAGGTCGAGAGTATGCGCCAGTCCTTCAAACGACGCGCCAGAAGCGTCTGTTCCTCGAACTCGCACGGGCAGCACGGCCTGGATGCGATTCTGCCGGCGCCGGTTTGTTTTGACACGCGTTGCTTGCATTTGAGGCCCGGAGATAGTGTGCGACAAACTTGAACGAATCAGAATAGCTCCGACGAGGGAGGCACAAAAGTAACCAGATGGAGTCTTTTCAAGTCGCTTGGTAAGGACGATCGGGAGGTTGTTGCCGTGACGGGTCTCCGCCGAATCCCGAGGCGGGAAAGAAGATCAAAATGCGGGCCGCCTGCTCCTTCGGGAACCACCTATCTCGGTTAAACTGGAAGTGCTGGTTCGGCATCCAAGCGTAAATATGCGGCAGACACGAGTCGGAAGTCAGGTTGTGGTTGGTCTGTTGCTGCTGGGTTGGGATATGGCGGCTGTCTGCCAACCACTTCCCCAAGGACCGGATGCAGGAGGCTCGTCGTATTCCGCTCAGAATGCTCCCCTGCCGGTCGAGCAAGTAGCCAAGAAACTTCAGGAAAGAAATGCGCAGCGAGCCGCGGCGCTGGGCCAGTTCAACGGAACCCGCGTCTACCGCATGCAGTATCGCGGTTTCCCAAGTGATCGTGACGCCGAGATGGTGGTCGACGTGACCTACCGCGCTCCCGATTCAAAAGAGTTCAGCGTAGTGTCCCAGAAGGGCTCCAAATTCATCATCGATCATGTCTTCAAGAAACTGCTGGAGGGTGAGCAAGAAGCGGCCAATGAAGAGAACCGCCGGAATACAGCACTCAGCACCGAAAACTACGATTTCACGTCCGCGGGGTATGAAAATACACCGAATGGAGAGCAATACGTGCTCAACCTGCTGCCCAAAACCAGAAACAAGTATCTCTATCGCGGAAAAATCTGGGTTGACGCGAAGGATTTCGCGGTCGTGCGAATTGAAGGAGAGCCGGCCAGGAATCCGTCCTTCTTGATCAAGAAGACGGAAGTCAAGCACAGATACGTCAAGGTGAATGATTTCTGGCTTCCCGCCGAGAATCACACGGAAAGCGTAATACGGCTGGGCGGCCGGGCCATTCTTTCCATTGAGTATAAAGATTACAGAATCACAAAAGCTGCGCCCCTGCGCGGCCCGGAGAACGCGCACGAAGCCTCGAAGTGACACGAGTTCCGAGCTTACCTCCGAACTTACTTCTGAACCGGCAGAAATGTATAGTGTGAGTTGCTGTCCTGACTGTGAAGGCTGGCAATCCGGCAGCGCGGATAATACAAATTGATCGGGCTGATTCTATATTTCGTTCTGGCTGTGGCGCTGGTTGGTACATTATCCTCGGCCGTGTTCTTGGGCCTGGCGCTGCTGGGAGTACTCCGGTTTCGCTCGGACGCGCGCAAGCAGTTCAGTTCGGTTCCGGATGATGCACACCTGCCTCCGGTCTCCGTACTCAAGCCAGTGCACGGTCTGGAAGCGCGGCTGAAGGAGAACATTGAAAGCTTCTTCCGGCAGGACTATCCCGACTANNAAGCCGGGTGCTGGTAACCGGCACGCCGTGGCCGAATCCGCCGGTGTACTCGTTTCATTGCATGGCAGAAGCCGCGGCGCACGACATTCTGGTTACAACGGATAGCGATGTAGAAGTCGACCCGCGCTATCTGCGAGAAATTGTGCCGCCGCTGCTGGACGCACAGGTCGGCATGGTGACGTGCGTGTATCGCGGCAAGAATGCGGCCGGATTCTTCTCTGCGCTGACGGCCATCGGCATGTCTGTGGAAATGACNNCTGGCGAGCATCGGTGGTTACAGCGCGCTGCAAGATTACATTGCCTATGACTTCGCCATCGGCAACCTGATCGCAAAGGCGGGTTATCGCGTGGTGCTCTCGGGCCACGTCATCGATCATGTAGTGAACCAGAAATCGTTCCGCCGTATGTGGCAAAACCAATTGCGCTGGGCGCAAACGACGCGCTATTCGCGTCCCAAGGGCCACTTTGGAAGCGGACTTATCTTCGCCATGCCCTACGGCCTGCTTGGATTCCTCGCGGCTGCGGGATTGGGAAACTGGGGAATTGGAGCGCTTTTGCTGGGTGCGGCCGTGCTGAACCGGTTGGCCGAAGCGTGGCTTGTGGGCTGGCTGGTAGCTCGTGATCCGCAGGCATGGCGCTCTCCCTGGCTTTACCCCCTGCGCGATTTGCTCGGCTTTCTGGTCTGGTTCGCCAGCTACCTGAACCTGCGCTATGTTTGGCGCGACAGCCGCTTTGAGTTAAAAGGAACGCGAATCGCGCTGCGGCAGACTTCTTCGGATAGCCGATAGAGCGTGTCGGGACAGAGAAAAGCTTTTAACCGCAAAGGTCGCAAAGAGTTCGCGAAGGTCGCAAAGAAGAGCGCGAAGAGGCGTCTGCAATTTCCGGCACAAAGCAGGCTTTGATCCAAACTTGATTCGACTTCGATTCCATACGGAGGCTATTTTGCGCGTTCTAGTCACCGGCGCTGCAGGCTTTATCGGCAGTCACGTGGTCGACCGCCTGCTGTCCGCGGGCCACGGCGTCGTCGGGTTCGATAATATGTCGACCGGACAGCGACGCTTTCTGGAGAGTGCCCTGGCGCATCCTCAGTTTACTTTTCATCAGGCAGAGTTGCTCGACCGGAAGAGTCTGGCGCAGGCGATGGAAGGCGCGGAACTGGTAGTTCATTTCGCCGCGAATGCCGACGTGCGCTTCGGTACGGAACATCCGCGCAAGGATCTGGATCAGAACACGATTGCAACCTGGAACGTGCTGGAAGCGATGCGTGAGCAGGGCTGCAAGCGCATCGTGTTTTCCTCGACGGGATCGGTTTATGGAGAGCCGGAGATTTTTCCCACGCCTGAGACCTGTCCTTTCCCCGTTCAGACCTCGCTTTACGGCGCCTCCAAGCTGGCTGCGGAAGGCTTGATTCAAGCCTACGGCGAAGGCTTTGGACTGCAGGGCTACATTTTTCGATTCGTGTCGATTCTGGGAGAGCGTTACTCGCATGGACACGTATTCGATTTCTACCAGCAGCTTTCCCAGCATCCTAAACATCTCCATGTGCTGGGCAACGGCCATCAGCGGAAATCGTATTTGTACGTGCAGGATTGCATCGACGCTATTTTGACTGCCATCGACCGGGCAAACGACAAAGTGAACATCTTCAATCTTGGGACCGACGAGTATTGCGAGGTCAACGATTCTGTTGGCTGGATTTGTGAGCACCTCGGGCTGCATCCCAAGATCACATACTCGGGCGGCGAACGCGGCTGGGTGGGGGATAGCCCGTTTATCCTGCTGGACTGCTCGCGCATTCGCGCTCTAGGTTGGCGGCCGCGATTAACTATTAAGCAAGCGGTTTTGGCCACGATACAATACGTGAGCGCGGACACAGCCCCGGTGAAGAGGGAATTCTAGCGAGGCGTACGATGGCAAGTTTACCGTGGCAAACCCTCGCTGCGGCTTCGGCCGGGTGCTTCCAGTTACTGCAACTTCGCATACTCGGTTTTGGCCTGCTTCAGGATGGGGGTGTCGGAATCGGCATCTTTCCACAGGGCGAAGAAATCCTGGTAAGCGGTGCGCGCCCCGGCTGCATCGCCAGAAAGCGCGCGGGCCCGCCCCAGGCCGAGGTGAGATAAAGCACTCAAGGGAAAGTTCACGATCACGCCGGGATGATCGAGGATCTTCTGAAACTCGGCGGCCGCCAGTTCGCCATTTCCCGAACCATTTCCGGAACTCAAATAGGCTTGGCCAAGCAGGTAAGCCGGATACATCGTGCCCACCGAAAATGGCGGCGGATCGGCCAATTCATACGGCACGGATGCGCGCAGAATCGCGATGGCCCTGACTGAATCGTGCCGCTGCAACGCAATGGCCGCCCGCACCGTAGGAAGCCAATAATTTTGCATGAGTGTATCCAGCGGAAACTCCTGATTGAGCGCGTCCACAAGTTTCTCTGCCGTAGCGACGTCACCACCGCGGGCCAATGCCAGCGCAGCTTCCACCTTTA
>PLKR01000302.1 GCA_003140655.1 Acidobacteriaceae bacterium
CGCTTGCTCTCCGCCAGCAGCAGATCAAGATACGACCCACGCTTGAGCAGTCCCGACTTCTCCTCCGTCACCGAAAGATTCTTCACCAGCCGCCGCAGGCCTGCGTTATTCAGCGCGATCACCATCTGATCGGCCAGCGTCTTCAGCACCACGGCATCGGTGTTGGGCCATTCCCGCGGCTTGTTGTGCAGCAGCGCCAGCACACCCACTGAATCCTCGCCATTGCTCAGCGGAAACGCCAGCACCGTCGTCGTTCCCAGCTCCGCCAGGGCCTTACGCACATCCTGCAACTCCGTAGCTTTTTGGGCATCGGCGATGATGATGGGCTCGCCTGAAGTCGAAGCCATATCCTGCAGCGCGCACATCACTGCCTTGATCGTCGCGGAGTTGCCCTCCTTCACTCCGTTGCCGCAGAACTCCTGCACTGCCGTCGGCGCCGAACCGGGCGTACGCATCAAAGCGACACAGCGCGATACCTCCCAGTGCCCGCCAATTTCGTTGACCGCCGTGGTCAGCACTGCCGGAGCCGTCCCCTGGTGATACAGCTTGCGCGTGATCTCCGCTACGCGCGTAACGTTGCGCATCCCAGCCGCCGCATCGACCGCCGGCGTCGCTGCCGCTGCCACCGGAGCCGCGGCAGAGGCAGTAGCCGCTGCCGGCAGCGGTGCCGATCCGCTATAGCTCGGCGTCACACCCGCCGCCAGGTAAAGCCTCTGCAATTCTTCGTTGCGCTCTTCTTCCCGCGGAAAAAGTTCCTGAATCCTCTGCAGCCGCTCCACCGCCTTGTTGCGCATTCCGTACTGCACCAGGATTTCCGCCTGCAGCATCAGATCCTGCAGGGTCGCAGCTCCCAGCGTTGCCTCCTGCTCATGCGCCGGCGCGATCGCCGTTTTCCCCACCGGAGTGAATCGCGAAGCAATCTCCTTTAACTTGCCTTCATCAATCTTGCCCTTCAATATCTCCAGCCGCTTCGCATGCCCGGACTCATACGGATCCACTTCCCCCGCCCGGTCCAGGCATTCCGCCGCCTTGGCGAAATCTCCCGTACCGCAATACACATCGAAGAGCTTCAGCAGAGTCTGGCAGTAGTCGCCCTCCCGGTTCGACGCGTTAAACAGCTCGCTGAGGAACTCCAGCATTTCCGGCGATGCCCGCCGCGCCGACGTTATCTCCTGCATCACCGCCAAAAACTGCCGCCGCTCACCACGCTTCGCCTGAGACTGTCCCAGCTTGCGCGCCAGTGACACCGCGGCCTCGTCCTGCTCCGTATCCACCAACTGTCCAATCAGCGCCGTCACCTGCTGCATCCGTTTGGGATTCTGTTCGAAGAGCTGCCACACCAGCGGCTCCGCTTCCGCGTAGCGGCCGGCCGCCAGCAGAGCTTCGGCATAGATCTCCCGCAGTTGCAGGGAATTCTTTCCCGCGTTCACCTGCGGCTCGAGAATAAAGATCGCTGCTCCCACTTGCCCCTGCTCCAGCAGGCTCTTGCCGTAGGCCAGGGTGATCTCCTCGTCCGAGGAATCTTCCTGGTACGCGCGCTCATACCACCGCCCCGGATCGCCGCCTCCCGCCGCCAACTGCGCCACCCGCTTGAACGCTTGCGCCGCAGCCTTGCTTTCGCCCACTTCCGAGGAGAGTTCCGCCACCCGTAGAAAATTCGCCTGCACCGGTTCCAGCGTCACCACCCTGCCCAGCACCTGCAATGCACCCTTCTTGTTTTCCAGCTTCGCCAGATCGCTCAATGCGGATTCATAAGTGCCCACCGCCAGTTTCTTGTTCGATCCTTCCAGTAACTGCCCGAAGCAGAATTTCTGCTCCCAGGTCGGGCTNNTTCACCTGCCGCGCAAACAGTTCGCCCAGCAGCGCCACGGCATCGCTAGTCCGGTTCTGCGACAGACACAAATCGGCCGCCAGTTGCCGCACCGTGTCGTTTTCTGGATCGTCGCGCAGGACCAGCAGATACTCTTCCAGCGCCTCGCCGGCCTTCCCTTTTTGCAGAAGCTTTTCCGCGCGCTCTACACGCCGGTCTACCTCGGCTCGGTTGAGACGTCTTGTGATCTCGGGCATGGGTCAGTTCTGGGCAGAGTACTGCTCCCTCGATTCTAGGAGCCGCTCCCGCACCCAGCAATCCGTAAGGACCACCCGAGATTACGAAAGTCACCCGATCCGAGAGCCAGTGGTCAGCGGTCAGTGATCAGTGGCCAGAAAATTCGGATTCTTCGCACCGACCACTGATCACCGACCACTGGCCACTGATTACTGACCACTGGCCACTTGTTTCCTCATTTGATATCGTGCCCCATGCCTCCACCTCCGGACGCAGTTCACGAACAGGGCCTCCACCATCAACTAACCGCCGGCCAAATGACCATGGTCGCCGTCGGCGGTTCCATCGGCACCGGGCTTCTTCTAGGCTCAGCGGCAGCTCTCGAAGTAGCCGGCCCCGGCGTAATCCTCAGCTACATCATCGCCGCCTTCATCGCCTACACAGTTGCCATGGCTCTAGGCGAACTGGCCAGCATGCACCCTGCCGCCGGATCGTTCGGCGTCTACGGCGAACTCTACCTCAATCAATATTTGGGATTTCTCTGCCGCGCNNTTCCCGCCGTCCCCGGCGAACTGTGGGTCATCCTATTCTCGGCTCTACTTCTTCTGGTCAACCTGCGCAGCGTAGGTTCCTACGGACGCTTCGAGTTCTGGTTTGCCATGATCAAGTTCGCCACCATCGTGGCCTTCATTCTGGCTGGCTCGGCGCTGCTGTTCAGCGGCCGTGTAGCCCCGCAATACACAGCTCAAGGCGGATTTCTCCCCAAAGGTCCAATCGCGCCTCTGCTCGCAGTATTCTGGGCCATCTACGCCTTCGGCGGCGTAGAGATGCTCGCAGTCACCACCGGCGAATCGCGCTCGGCAAAAGATATCCCTCGCGCCGCGCGCCTCACCATTTTCCTGCTAGCCGGTGTCTACCTTGGCGCAATCACCGTGCTGGTCGGCGTAATGCCCTGGAACCACACCGGCGTGTCTGGAAGCCCATTCGTCAGCGTGCTCCGCCTTGCCCACATTCCCGCAGCTGCCTACTTCATGAACTTCGTAGTCCTGACCGCCGCACTCTCCGGAGCCAACGCCAAACTTTACGTAGCCTCCCGCCTGCTGTTTTCCATGGGCCGGTCCGGATGGGCTCCCGCGCGACTGGGAAAGCTAAACGCCGCCGGTTCTCCGCGTCTCGCTCTGCTGGTCTCGTCGTACGGCATCGTATCCGCGCTGATCTTCGAATACTGGGCTCCGCAACAAGCCTTCNNACTCCCCAACAACTCGCCGCCCTGCCCATGCGCTCCCCTCTGGGAATCTGGGGATCGATGCTGGGCTTCATGCTGGCTTCAGCCACAGTTCTCCACACGCTTTTCTCAACCCGCATAAACGCAATCGGCGGACTCGTCTTCTTCACCGCACTCACCCTCGCCTACTTCCTACTGAAACGCCGCCGCGACGCGGCCTTACCAAGTTCTCCATAGAGACGTAGCTCCGCTACGTCTCGGGCCACCGGCGAACCTTNNCCTGAGGTACTTAAGGCAAAATCACCAGCGCTCATTACCAAAGTAAGCCCGATCCTCCCTTTTCTGCTGCCAGCCCCCAACCCGCTCCGCTAGCCTCGATACGGGGCGCCGTCCGAACCCAGCCCCGGCGGATCCAACCATTGACTCTTTCTACCCTGCTACTGCGTTCCTCGGATCCGGGCGGCTATATCTTTTATTGCGTCATCGGAATCTGCGCCGGGATCTACGTATTCATCCAGGGCTTTCGCCTTCTGCAACGCCGTCACCTCATCCTCGACACGCCAGTTTCCAAAATTCGCAGCGCATCCCTCGGCGTGGTCGAACTCAGCGGCCTCGCTGTCGGACCGTACACCATGGTCGCTCCCATCACCGCCCGTCCCTGCTACTGCTACCGCACCTTCGTCTGGGAGTGGAAGCAGGCCGGCAGGAACAAGCGATGGGTCAAAGTGGCCGCCGAGTGCATGCATGTGCCTTTCTTTCTCGACGACAATACCGCCAAGGTCATGGTCGATCCCCGCGGCGCCGATCTCGACCTGCACCGCGACTTTCAGCAGCAATTCTGTGATTCCTTCTTCACCACAAAAGAAGAGGCGCCGGAAAACGTCCGCAGTTTCCTTCTGCGCTACGGCGTAAGCACCACCAACAAAATTAAAGTCGAAGAGTTCTGCATCAAGCCGAAGAACGCACTCTTCGTGCTGGGAACGCTCGACGAGAATCCCGGCCTCGAACTCACTCCCGACCCAATTCAAGACGACGAAACCGCGGGTTTGATCGTCGGCAATGCTCTTTCGTTCTCCCTGAACCCTGAAAGAATACGAACCGCGCTGTCGCCCATGCTCGGAGACGGCAACCTCTTCAGCGGCGTCTTGACCGGCGGTCTCCAGCATGATCCAAAGTTCGACTCGACCTACGAGAAAGCAATCTCCACGGCATCGGCCCGGGTAATNNGCCGCGCTCATGAAAGCGGGCGTCTCCAATCCCGGAGCCTGGGCCGCGGCCGGCCTCACGCCTTCAGCGGTCGTAGTCAGAGGTCCAAACGGCTTCTCCCATGGCAGCGCCGCGAACGCGGGTACCCAAGTTCCGCCGCAACCCACTACGCCTCCTGAAAGCTTCGACCCGAATCCCCCCGTAGTACTGATGAAAGGTCAGAACAACCCAACCTTCCTGATCTCCTGGCGCAGCCAGCGCGACCTGGCCCGCTCGCTCGGCTGGAAGTGCACCCTAATGATCTGGGGTGGCCCCGTGATCAGCCTGCTCAGCCTCTACGCCCTGCTAACGATAACCCACCTAATCTAGCCCGATCTAGATCGTGTGGAGCGGGCACTCCTGCCCGCTGCCTTTGACTTTGCTTTGTCGGCTACAAATCCATGTCATTCCGACCGGAGCCGGAGCGACAGCGACGGCGGAGTGGAGAGCCTGCCCGCTTTGCCGAAGCCCCGAGCGAAGCCGAGGGGGAAGCCGAAGGGAACCTGCTGTTCGCCGGCGCAACCGTGGAAGAGCGGCGCTTTCAGCGGCCTGCCCTGAGCGAATTTGAATGGGCCGCGTAAAGCCCGAGCAAAAGAACCGGGCTTTAACTCCCAGCCTGCGCCGCACGCTCTAGTACAATAACTCCGTGAGCCACGCCGTTCGCATTGGAATCCTCGGTGACTTCAATCCCGAATTCCCCTCCCACCACGCCACCAACCACGCCCTGCAACATGCCGCCAGCAAAGTGGAGCTAAAGGTCGAATCGGAATGGATACCCACGCCGTCGCTAACCGCCCCCGGCGCGGAGAAGATTCTCGAACGCTTCGACGGCTTCTTGGCGTCTCCGGGCAGTCCCTACAAGAGTTTCGACGGCATGCTCAACGGGATCGAGTTCGCCCGCCGCCGCGATTGGCCTTTTCTAGGCACCTGCGGAGGCTTTCAGTATGCCCTCATCGAGTTCGCCCGCAACGTTCTCGGCATCGCGGATGCCGACAGCGCCGAAAACAATTCCGGCTCCAAGAATATCGTCATCTATCCCGTAGCCTGCGCCGTGACCGGCCGCAAAGGCGGCGCGCCCAAGTTATCCGGCAAGGTACCCGAGATCCGCCTCCGCCCCGGCTCCTACCTGCAATCGTTCTACGGAAAAGACAAAGAAATCGTCACCGAAGAATTCTTCTGCAACTTCGAAATCAACCCGGAATACGAGTGGTGCGCCATGGAGGCCGGTTTCCCGGTAGTAGCGCGCGGCGCCCAGGGCGAAATCCGCGCCCTCGAATCCCCCACCCACCGCTTCTTCATCGCTACGCTGTTCCAGCCGCAACTATCTTCGACCGAAAAACATCCCCATCCCGTAATCCTGGCCTTCATCCAGGCCGCAGCCGACTGGGGTCGCAAAAAGCTGGACGACAGCGTCCT
>PLKR01000509.1 GCA_003140655.1 Acidobacteriaceae bacterium
GGCGAAGTGCCGATGGAACAATCAGTGGAATGGTGGCACGCGCTTGAAACTCTGCACGTGCCCACAAAGCTTGTGGTCTATCCGAACGAAGGACATGCGATCATGAAGCCCGCCGACGCGCGCGACTACTCGCTGCGCACCCTCGAGTGGTTCGAAGAATGGTTCGCCAAGGTACCACAAGCTATGGCGAAATGATAGTTAGTCTGCTTCCAGCTACTGCAACTTCGCATACTCCGCTTTGGCCTGCTTCAGAATGGGGATGTCGGAATCGGCATCTTTCCACAGGGCGAAGAAATCCTGGTAAGCGGTGCGGGCCCCGGCTGCATCGCCAGAAAGCGCGCGGGCCCGCCCCAGGCCGAGGTGAGATAAAGCACTCAAGGGAAAGTTCACGATCACGCCGGGATGATCGAGGATCTTCTGAAACTCGGCGGCCGCTAGTTCGCCATTTCCCGAACCATTGCCGGAACTCAAATAGGCTTGGCCAAGCAGGTAAGCCGGATACATCGTGCCCACCGAAAACGGCGGCGGATCGGCCAATTCATACGGCACGGATGCGCGCAGAATCGCGATGGCCTTGGCTGAATCGTGCCGCTGCAATGCAATCGCCGCCCGCACCGTAGGAAGCCAATAATTTTGCATGAGTGTATCCAGCGGAAACTCCTGATTGAGCGCGTCCACAAGTTTCTCGGCCGTAGCGACGTCACCGCCGCGGGCCAACGCCAGCGCAGCTTCCACCTTTACATCTCGTCCGGGGGCCAGTTCCAGAGCCTCGCGTGCCTGCTTCAGGCCCTCGGCGAAGTTGCCGAACTCAACCTCGCGCAGCGCCTCATTTCCCTGCCAGAACGCCGCCGTCTCCTTGGAGTCGTTCCGCTTGCATGATTCCTCTGCCTGCGCCGAGAGCTGCCGCGCCTTCTGCAGTTGGCCGTGATCGGCTTGCGTGTCAGACTCAGCCGACAGCAGGATGTCCTCAGCCCCCGGCTTGCCTATTGCCCACGCGAACTGTTGCTGCATGCCCGGCGCATCTTTACGCAGAAAGTCGAGGTAATAAATGGATTGCCGCAGGTAGGGGCCGTCCAGCTTGCGAGCCAGCGCTTCATCGAACGTGGACTTCGCCTCATCCAGCCGGCTCATGGAAAAATAAGTCACGCCAAGATTGTTGTAACCAAGGATGTTGGCGGGCTCCAGGCGCAGTGCTTCCCGGGTTACGGAGGCCGCTCGCTCGAACTGTCCCATGGTGAAGTAATTCACTCCCAGATTGGTTTCGGCAACGTAATCCCTGGGATAATCCCTGATCCACAGTTCATATTGCTGAATCGCTTTTTCCAACTCGCCCGTGACCAGCGTGAAATAAGTGCATGAGATGTAATACTTCTCGCGCTCGCTGACCCGGTCGCGCAATTCATAAGCTCTGCGGACGTTCTCAATCGCCAGAGTGGCCTGGCCAAGATTGTTGTAACGAATGCCCAGGGAGGCGTAACCACGAGCAAAATTAGGATCGAGTTCCACCGCCCGCTTAAGTAAGGGCAGAGCGTCCGTGTCGCCCTTTTCGCGGGCCAGCCGGTCGCCCTCGGTGTAAGCCTGAAGCGCTTCAAGAGACGGAGTGGTCGCTTCGTCGAGCGGCTTGTCAAACTTCTCGACCGACGCCAGGGATTCGCCCAGCTTGCCGCGCAACGTGGCGGCTGCCTCGCCCAGCGTCTGCAGGATTTTCTCGCGGCTTTCTGCCTCCGCCTGCGCTGCTCCCAGCACGTCACCAGTTTTGCAGCTCATCGCCTTTAGAACAATCGCGTAGTGGCTTCCCAGGCTGGCGATCGATCCCGTCAGCAAAGCCTTGCTTCCCGTGCGCATGCAGACTTCGCGGCCTACGTCCCGAGTTATACGTTGGTCCGAGGTCCTGCCCATCAGCTTCAGGGTCTCGCTCAGCCTCCGGTCCGAGAGTACGTTGAGAAACGGTGATTGCTCCAGATCGACCGCCAAGGCCTCTTTCAGGGTACTGTCAAATACGGGATCACCGGTGGTGTTGGCGAAGTCCGCGATCACGATCACGTCTTTGTCCGTGAGNNGATTTTCAAGCCCGGCGCGGTTCGGCCTGGACGGCTGAGAACCGGTCCTGAGCTTGCCGGGGAGGCTGCTTCCGCAGGAGGAGCGCTCGCCGCGCGACTGCCGCTGCCGCCGTCTACCTTCACGCGACCTGAGCTTCCACGCTGCTCTGCCACTTCCGCCGGCTCCGCCATCAAGGTCACGCGTTTCGACTCGCTGTCTCGTTTCAGCCTTTGCAAGTCGGTGCGGATGTCCCCCGCGTGCTGATAGCGCAAGTTCCGGTCTTTTTCCAGCGCCTTGTTGATGATGCGCTCGAGTTCCGCGGGTACGTCTGGACTTAGCCGCACCGGCGCGACCGGAGCGCGATGCAGGATGGAGTCAAAGATAGCCGCCGTCGTATCCCCTCGGAAGGGCGGCGCGCCGGTTACCATTTCATAGAGGACTGCCCCGAAGGAAAACAGGTCAGTGCGCGCGTCCAGCTCTTTTCCCAAAGCCTGCTCGGGTGACATGAAGGCAATCGTTCCCAGCGCAGAGCCCGGGCTGGTTAAGTTCTCCTGCGTGGCAGTGAGCCCCGAAGTTACCGACGAGCCCGAGCTGGGGGCAAAACGGGCCGCTACCTTTGCAAGCCCGAAGTCTAAAATCTTGGCCTGCCCGCGCTCCGTCACAAAAATATTCCCCGGCTTGATGTCGCGATGAATGATGCCCTTGGCGTGCGCGGCGTCGAGAGCGTCGGCGAGCTGGATGCCTAGTTCGATCACCTTCTCCGTGTCGAGCGCCCGCCCGGCGATTCGATGGGC
>PLKR01000048.1 GCA_003140655.1 Acidobacteriaceae bacterium
TGGGGGTTCGATTCCCCCTCCCGGCACCAGATTTCCTTCTTGTTTTGAATAGTCTGCGGTTTGTCGAGGCTGTGCTCGTGGTGGGTTAATCTCCTGTTGAAAACTGTCAACTGTAGTAAAACTGTAGTAGTCGGAGAGGTGGCCGAGTGATGGCTCCGGTCTTGAAAACCGGCATACCTAGCGTGCGGTTTTCCTCGCATCAAATTCTCCATCAGGCTTGCCTTGAACCGTGGAAGATGCTGGAGTTATCAACGAACATGATCGTCTTGCCGCGAGCCGACATCGTTGTTCCTCTTCCGAATCGGTTTGTATTCTAGGAATCGCGATGGAAGTTCATCGGCAAATCACAGGGGTAGTCCTTATCACCCTCTTGCTACCTTTCGTCTGTAGTTGACTGATCGCTGCCGAGCACAGTTTCTGACTGTCCTCCATCAGTTTTTGTGCCATCGCCTTCGCGAACGCAGCACCATTCGTCGGATCATCAAAGAAGTAGGGAGATTCAACTACCAACGTCGTACCAACTGCGTGAGCATGGACGCGGCCACTACCATCGGGATCATTGGCGGCGCTAGCGATTTCTTCCCGCAAAGATTTGGTCTCCTCGATGCGTGCGGCTTTCGCTGCCGAGCAGCCAAGCGATACAGTTTTCATCACATCACTCGAAAGCATGCCCTTGCTATAGCCAACTTTGATGTACCAGATGCCGAGATTGCAGAGCGTCTTGGGATCTTTTGTTAGCCCACTGACAGCGGCTTCCCTCGTCTCGGCATCCTGAAACGAATCGGAGGTCAATATCAATTCATGCTGATGATTCGCCCGGACGCTGACATCGTATCCATTCTGCTCAAAATTCCGCTGAAGGTTCAGAGCAAGTTCATCCGCTGTCTTTATTTGCTGTGCGGCTACTACGCAGCCCAGCAGCGCCCAAGCAAATAGTGTGGTTTGTGGTTTCATTTATGATCTTCCGAGGCTGGTCTTACCCGAGAGGCGCAATTATAATCTTACGGTGGGAGGCAAGTATGAAAATCCGACGAAACCAGCTGTGTCCATGCGGTAATGGGAAGAAATTCAAACGATGCCACGGCATCCAGCACGTGACTGCTCCGGTCGTCGTCGCTTCCACCCCAATAAGCACCACCGGATCGGTATACCAACCCCTCGCAGCCCATGGGTACGCGCCGTGGCAGCGCGATGAGATGCTTCGGTATGCTCAGCAAATCCGCCCCGTCCGGTCATTCTGAGTGGGCTTTACCGCTTATCGCATCGCGCAGACACTACAGCAGGAGGGCCACAGCCAAACCACTGTCTCCGTCGTAGCGAAGAGAATTCCCCAGATGCTTTCAGTCCGGCTGCAACCCAGCCGAAAGTTCTTCGGAAGAATCGGAAAGCGCCGCTCGGAAGGAAGTTGATGTTGATGTCAAAGCGTCGAGTCGCTTCAATTTGGCCGAGATGTTGACCTTTGAGACGATGCATCCTGACGTGTTGGCCTAAGGGACTCCAGCTTGCGTATCGCGTCCCGCTTATATTCATCGGTGGCTTTGGCGTATGTGCCGACGATGCTAGCGCTAGAGTGCCCGAGCATCTGGGCGATGAAGAGGGAAGATACGCCTCCGCTCATCAAACGACTCGCATGCGAATGGCGGAGGTTACCCATAGCGGTCCTTTCTTGAAATGCCGTGCCCATCGGTTCAGGGCGAGACTGACCTTCGCATTGATTGCCAAGGGCACGAGGAACCGATGAACGTTGACGATCCCTTTTCTATTGAGATACCGCCGCACTCTCCGCAACGAAGCTGCCCTGCGCTTTGCTCCAGCCATGATTCGACGGCCTTCGATGCTGGATCTGGTATTCAGGTGTTGCTCCAGTCGGCCCCAGTCGAACTCGACGAACTGCAGATGCGCGGGATAAACCACCTCCGGCAGATAAAGAAAATCATCGAGCGTCGAGATATCGTTGCGCCGCAGAATGCCTGAGTGCGCTTCAACCTCGACGCGGAAAACTCCAAGCTCGCGTTTTTGATAGCAGCGGACCAACTTGCCAGTTTTCCGACCACCGTAGCGGAGTGCCCGTTCTTTCTCCTTGTTAGGCACGGCGACGACTTTTCCCAAAAACTCCGTGTTGTCGGACGAACCGCTTGCCTATTCCGAACGATGAACAAAAATCGACCGCGATCTCTATGGTGAGAAAGCGATAGTGATGGCAATACTTCAGCACCTTTTCAATGTCTTCATAGGACAACCCTGTCTGGTCATCCGCAGCGATGGTGATTTTCCAAGCCTTCAGCCACCCTTTCAGTCGCTGGTATTGCCAAAAGATCTTCGTGTCATCGGTCGTACTGTCGTATTGGCGACAGCGGGCATACGTTGCTGTGGTCGTCTGGCACCGCACGAAGCAATCGCGCACGATCTTGTACCCGTTGAGCTCCGGGGGTTTTCTTCCCTGCGGTGCCCATGACACGATTTGGACCCGGTCGAGCAAAACCCGTATGGGCTTCATCAGTGAGACCTCATGGTTAAACTTGCGGAAATGTTCGCGCCTGGGACATCCATCGCAGCGTTGCGTTCCCGTTCGGCAAGAATCCGGCACGCTTCGGGGATGAAAAGTCGCAGAGTAGGCACGTCCAGTTCGGACAGAAACGCGAGACAATCTGATAGGTTGTACATTTTTTCCTCTCCCTCCTGCCCCTTTGGCGGGGTCAACTGAAAACTAGTCTGTCAGGGCCGCACTGTCCATTATTCTGTGGTAGAACTAAAGTGGAGTTTGTTCTAGCATTAATCATGGACCTTCGATTCAGACTGGTTCTTCCCAAGCACCCTATGCCGTCTGACATCACTGAAGAGTTGTTCCTCCGCGCGCTTGATAGTCCAAGCCCCTATTTCGGGATGGATGAACTCAGCTCGCNNAGCTTCGTCGACCAGTGGGTTGAAACCGGTGTTTATCTGGATGGAAGGGAGGGCCTCGCCGAGAGAGGTGTTCCTCGGCACGAATGGTTCAAACGGGGCCAACTTCTGCCTGATGCTCAGGGGAAAAGCATGGCTTTGGTCACGGTTGACACGCTCGTGCTCGAAGTCTTCCATCAAACACGGCCGCAGGTATCTCGGTCCCCAGACGGCATTGAGATTACTTTCCCGACATACGAGCCCAAGCGGGAGGCTGCACCCTTGGAGGGGCTGGCTGAACGCGAGGCGAAACGCTTCTTCGTCTGGTTCCTGGCCAGTGATCTGCGGGTGAAACTGGGAAAGTGCCGGGCGTGCAGTCGCTACGAAATCAAGACTAGAAAGTTTTACAAAGCGGGAACATACTGCCGACCCTGCAAGGCCAAAGCAAGCGCTGGAAAGATCACCCAAAAGAAACGGCAAGACTTGCAAAGGCAACGGAAAGAGACACTGGCCGCTGTTCTCAAGTCCTGGGGCGTGAGAATGGATGCAATTAGCCCGGCGATGCGAAAGCGTTTGGCAGGTGAGGTAAATCGGCGAGTGAAAGGAGAAAAGGGAATCACCATGAAATGGGTGACACGAAACCTTCGGCCCGTTCGTCTTTCTCTCTCAACTTAACCACTCTCAACCAGCTGAACACCAAAAAAACACTCGCTGATGGCGAGCGTCAAAAACTGGCGGCTCTTTGCTAGCGGATCATTGGAAGTTCTGGTCTACAGACTAATCAACTATTATGTACTGAATTTTTCTACTGACTCTTACGGTCAACGTGCCGACTGGCGAGTGTTTTTTTGTATTGATAGTATTTAGGTCCTGCCGGGTCAGTTCTAATGGTAGAAGCAGATTTACCAGGACGGACGTTCGGGCATGTTCCGATGGGATCGGGACTATGCGGGTTTACAGTGTCGGGAGGGAAATCCGCTACGGCTCGAAGAATGAGAGCGGCTTCTTATAAATCCTGGCGAGGTGAGACAGTTCGATGAAGTCCACGCGCCGCTCTCCGGATTCAGCTTTAGAGACAAACGATTGCGGCCGTGCCATCAGACGGGCGACCTCTGCTTGCGTCAAGCCCGCCGATTCACGAGCCTGTTTGAGGCGCTTCAAAAAGAGCCGATATTCGCGAATGTAGTTCTTGGTCTTCAGTGGCTACCTCGCAGGCTACGAGGCAGCTTTTACAGGTATAGTCGCTGATATCCCAAAATCGAATATTGCACCGGGACGATCACAAGCGTAGAATTGCGGCTGTTTCTTCCCCCGCCTCCCCAGTCGCGAGAGCAGAACGGTAACGGCCCCCAAAATCCGGTTTTCATGTTCAGGAGGTGCTGCGTGATCCTATCGCCACTTCGTTTGCTTACTTCTTTGGTTTTGATTCTCTGTGTCG